>CAJQOK010000515.1 GCA_905479905.1 uncultured Aliterella sp. | reverse complement strand
ATGCTAACTCACGGCAACTTGCTACATAATGCGGCGGCAACTTATCAAGTGATGGAACATTCCGCCGCTAGTCGGTTTGTTTCGTGGCTGCCGACTTATCACGATATGGGATTAATTGGCGGCATATTGCAGCCTGTATATGGTGGTTTTCCGTGTATTCTCCTGCCCCCAGCCTCGTTTTTGCAACGTCCTTATCGCTGGTTGCAAACTATTTCACAGTACAAAGGGACTACCAGTGGCGCTCCTAACTTTGCCTATGAGTTATGCACGCAAAAAATTACCCCTGAACAAAAACAAACTCTAGATTTAAGTAGTTGGAGTGTTGCTTTTAATGGTGCTGAACCAATCCGCAGCGATACCTTAGAGCGTTTTGCTACAGCTTTTGCCGATTGCGGCTTTCGCCCGGAAGCATTTTATCCTTGTTACGGGATGGCAGAAGCAACGCTAATAGTTGCTGGTGGTCAAAAATCAGCGCCGCCGATGGTGAAAACCGTCCAAAAATCAGCTTTAGAAGCTAATCAAATAATTGCCGCTCAAGATGAATGCCATCTTGTTAGTTGCGGTCAAAGCATCCCAACCCAACAGATAATTATTGTTAATCCTGACACCTTAACTCGTTGCCAAGCTGGGGAAGTAGGCGAAATTTGGGTATCAGGTGCTAGTGTTGGTCAAGGTTACTGGCAGCGTCCTACAGAAACTCTAGAAACTTTCTATGCTTATTTATCAGATACGGGGGAAGGTGGTTTTTTGCGGACTGGGGACTTGGGCTTTTTGGACGATCACCAATTATTTGTTACAGGTAGACTCAAGGATTTAATTATTATTCGCGGTCGCAACCTTTACCCGCAAGATATAGAATTGACCACCGAACGCTGTCATTCTGCTTTACGTCTGGGTAGTAATGCCGCCTTTACCATTGAAAGTAACAGCGAAGAAAGTTTAGTAGTAGTCCAAGAATTAGAATTTCGTGCCAAACCAAATCTTGATGAAGTTGCAAGTGCTATTCGTCAGGCTGTAACCGTCGAACATGAAATTCAAGTCTATGCAGTAGTGCTAATTAAAGGCGGGACTATTCCTAAAACCTCTAGTGGCAAGATTCAGCGCCGCGCAACTTGTGCAGACTTTGATAATGGGCAACTAGAAATAGTACACAGCAGTATTCAAGAAAGTATTTTTGTTAGTGAAGTAAGTATTTTAAAACGCGATCGCTTGCTAACTCTAACTCCGGCGGAACGTCAACCAGTATTAACATCCTACCTAATTGCCCAAGTAGCGAGGGTGTTGGCAGTTTTACCGACAGCAATTGAACAAGAGCAACCTTTAAATAGATTAGGACTTGATTCGTTAAAAGTATTTGAGTTAAAAAATCAGATTGAGCATGATTTGGAAATTACGGTAGCTGTTGCAGACTTATTTGAGAGTGCGATCGCTCAATTAGCAATAAAGCTATCGGATCTCACAGTTGATATTGCACTGAATCTAACTCGAATTAAAACAGATAATCAGTTTCATCCTTTATCCTTTGCCCAACAACAACTATGGTTCGTGCATCAACTAGCGCCGGAAAGTTCTGCTTACAACATTCCCCTAGTGGTGGATTTTAAAGGACAGCTAGACGTTGGACTGCTAGAACAAAGCTTAAAGGAGATTATTAGCTGTCATGCAGTTTTAAGAACCAACTTTACAGTAGTAGATGATCGCCCGATGCAAGTTATTAATCCTACTGTAACTATCGATCTACCTGTTCTGGACTTGCGGGAATTGTCAGATAGCGAACGTGCTGAAATGGTGCAAAGGCAAACAACAAATTTGGCTCATCAGCCATTTAACTTATCTACGCAACTACTTATTCGGGGTTTGCTGCTACGTCTAGCTGAGGAAGAATACAAACTACTGCTAACTTTGCACCATACCGTTGCTGATGGTTGGTCTGTAGGTATATTAATGCGAGAATTGATAGAACGTTATGGATCGTTGAAACCCTCGTCAGAACTACCTTTACAGTATGTAGATTTTGCCTATTGGCAAAGGCAATATTTACGAGCAGATACTAAACTATTGGCATACTGGCGGCAGCAATTGGGGGGTAATTTACCTGTATTAAATCTACCAATGCGATCGCGTCCTCCCGTGCCAACTTTTGCAGGCGATCGCACTAGCTTAACCATACCAAAAGACCTTACCCAAGCTCTCAAACACCTTAGCCAGCAAGAGGGCGCAACTTTATACATGATTCTGCTGGCAGCCTTCAAAACCTTGCTTTATCGTTATACAGGGCAAACAGATATTTTGGTAGGTTCTCCCGTTGCCAATCGTAACCACACGGAAATAGACTCGTTAATTGGCTGCTTTGTTAATGTGTTGGTGTTACGTAGCCATTTAAGTAATGAACTTAGTTTTAAACAACTGCTGGCACAAGTAAAGTCTACTGCTTTAGCCGCTTACGAGCATCAAGACTTACCTTTTGAGCAATTAGTCCAGCAATTACAACCAGAACGCAGCCTTAGTTACAATCCGTTGTTTCAGGTGATGTTTGTTTTCCAAAATATGCCGATGGCAACGCCAACGTTAGCGGAAATGTCTATTGATTGGCAAGAGGGATACACTAGCACCTCTAAGTTCGATCTAACTCTATTTATACACGAGCAAGGACAAGAATTAGTAGCAACTATAGAGTACAACACAGATTTATTTGCGGCAGATGCGATCGCACGAATGTTGGGACATTTGGAGACTTTACTTGGAGGTATTGTTACTAATAGCGATCGCACTATTGCTAAATTGCCTTTACTAACTGCCGCCGAACAGCATCAAATGCTAGTTGAGTGGAATAATACGCAGCAAGATTATCCTCAAGATTGTATTCATCAACTATTTGAGCAACAAGTACAACGCACGCCGGAAGCTGTAGCTTTGGTATTTGGGCAACAAAGACTTACTTATCGCCAGTTAAATAACCAAGCTAACCAATTAGCGCACTACTTGCAAACTCTTGGAGTCAAGCCGGAAGTTATTGTCGGTATCTGCGTGGAACGTTCAATTGAGATGATTGTAGGGCTTTTAGCAATTCTCAAAGTTGGCGGCGCATATTTGCCCCTCGATCCTAAGTATCCTCAAGAACGTTTGAATTTTATGCTGGCAGATAGTCAAGCGCAGATATTAGTTACACAGAAGCATTTAGTTGAACTTTTTAGTAAGGTGCATACTGTCTGTTTTGAAGATATAGAGGTTACACGACAAAGTATAGAAAATTTAGACAGTGAAGTTACTGCGAAAAACTTAGCCTATGCTATATATACCTCTGGTTCTACAGGCATTCCTAAAGGTGTTGCGATCGCTCATTCTAGTTGCGTTGCTTTACTAACTTGGGCGCGAACAGTTTTTAGCGATGATGAACTTAAAGGAGTTTTAGCATCAACTTCTATTTGCTTCGATCTGTCGGTATTTGAAATATTTGTCCCGCTAAGTTGGGGTGGGAAAGTAATTTTGGTAGAAAATGCCTTGCATCTTTCTAGTGTAACGGATGAAGTAACTTTAATTAATA
>CAJQOK010000514.1 GCA_905479905.1 uncultured Aliterella sp. | reverse complement strand
CTGACAAAGTTTCTCGTATGGTCAGCGCCCTTGAAAGAAAAGATGGACGCGAAGCTGATCGCTTGTGGAGCGATCTACAACCAGATGTAAGCCATTGGCTAACGGGTGAGCAACTGCCTTCTAGCAAGAGCATTGTTACAGGGTTAACACGATGAAAGTAGAGCTTTCCTGTCCAGTGTGCGCCTATACAGAGATTGCAGGCAACTCTTGCCCGAAGTGCAATACTGACCTTTCTCTAATTCGCTTGCTCACAGAACTTCCCTCGTCAAGCCCACAAGCGACTGTGCTTGAAAAACCACAACTACAACTAAAGTTTGCTGGATGGCAATTAGGAGCCGCTCTGCTCATCCTCACGATGGGTATTGTGTTGGGAGCAGCGAGCAGTTTTCTGTTCTGGCAACCGTCGCAGTTACTCACAACTACTGTTGATTCTTCACGTCCAACTGCAATAAAGAGCGATCGCACCGCCGCACCCCCGGTTGCTCAAAAAACTGTCAATCGTCAACAGCCCACTCAATACGTAGTAAAGCCTGGAGACAACCTGGCAGGAATTACCGAACAGTTTTGTGGCAAGGGCAAGTCATGGCAGGCAATAGTCAAAGCTAACCCCCAACTTAATACACGCCCGGATTTAATAAATGTGGACGAAGTATTAAAACTACCAAACTGTGGGGGTTAATATGAGCCTCCTTGACAGCTTGAACAACTGGAGTGAAGTCTTATTTAATGTGGGAATTGTGGACTTATGGAAGCAGGCTTCTAAATCCAAAGCAGCAGCCCAGAAAGTAGAACAACTCGCCCAAGACAAGCACTTAAAAGAAGCAGTCTGCATAGTTGAAAAAACTCTTGATACTTGGTCTTCTCGCCCTGGTTTTTGGGAGCGTTTGATTCGTCAGTTGCTCTTAGGTAATCTGCTAAAAAAACTCAAGTTGCAACTAAAAGAGTGGCACAGTCAAATCTCTGAGGCAGACAATTTATTTTTTGAAGCTAAAACGCTGCTTCAATCGGATAGTGGCGACCCCCTGGAAACTCAAGCATTTTCCCAAGCGATCGCACTTTACAAACGCTATGCCCAAATTATTCACGATGAGAAAGTGTCATGGGAAATTAACCAGTGCCAAAAAGAACTTCAACAGAGGCAGCAGTTCCAGAAACTTATAACCCAAGCAGAGGCAGAAGCACAACAAAAATTTATCAAACGCGCGATCGCACTTTACCATCAAGCCGAACAACTTTACCCCACTAAAGCCGTAATAAGAGCGATTGCTACTTGTTCTGCTCAATTTAGACACGAAGAAACCTACGAAGCTGACCTACAAAGGGCGCAGCAAGGTTTTAGGGAAGGGCGATTACGGGGGGCGATTACTCTATTAGAATCCGCCTTAACAAATTTTCCGCGCTCCGATGGAACTGAATTACTAAAGCAGCTAAGACGTACCATTAAAGGCAGAGAAACGTTCCGGCAAGGGCTGAACGCCGAGAAAGTGGGTGCTTTAAAAGGAGCAGCAGCCATGTATGAAGAAGCTAAAGCTTTTTTGGACGATCCGACAGAGTGCGTTCTTCGGCTAGGACTTGTGGCGATTAAGATGGAGGATTGGGCGAAGTCTCTATCTCATTTACAAGGTATGCCTGGAGAGCAAGCTGCTTACCTGCGCGGATTTGCTTACGCCAAAAAAGGGAATTTGCAGCAAGCCCATCAGGAATGGCAGCCCCTAGCTCAGACGACAATCGGACATCAACGAAATACACTTAATATTCTTGCTCAACGGCAACGTTTACTAGACCTACAGAACATTGAGCAATTGGTTAAGGCTTTCAGCCTGGAATATGCTAAGGAAGTGAGTACCGCATTTATCCAAAAATTCGGTTCTGATTCATTAGTAGAGGGAAACCTAGATGAACATATTCAGCCTCGTTTAGAAGCCGCAGTTTGGCAAAGTTCAAACTGGAGAACTATTGTTAATACGGTAAAACAAGTTTGGATAGAACAGCCTAATCCTACTTCCTTACACAACTGGGTAGTAGCAACCTACTACTACGCCTTGGTTAAACCACAAGAAACGCGAGATTTTGGCTCATTAGAGAATTTAATTATTGCTTTATCAACAGCATTGGCAAATTTACATGGCGATACATCGCTGCAAAATGTGCCTTGGCTAGGAAATACACCTGTTGACTATGACTCAATATCTTTAAACTTACTACGGCGAATAGAGGAAGCGATTGATAACCATAAAGCTAAGAATAGCGATGAGTATTTGAAGTTGCGCGATCGCTATCGTTTAGAAATGGTATCACTACGCTTAATAATTAGTTCACCAACAAAAGGTTTAAAAGTACAAGGAATATCTATAACACCTGGTTGTTATCAACTTCATGAGAAAAAACTGAAGGACACAAAATTTCCAGCCCATCTTTGGGGAACACTTTATACTTCCTGGGGTTTAGCAGTTGCCGCTTGCGTAGAAGGTGATACCCAGAGAGCAATACAACTCACACCATCAATTAAATCATCTGGGGAGGCAGAATTATTTGCTCAGAAATTTGTGGCTTACCATGAGGGTTGCTATCATTTACAGCAGCAAAAATGGCAAAGGGCAAAGGTTGCACTCAAGCAAGCCCAAGCAGAAATTAGAGCTTCGACTGATTGGCAAAAAGAAGTAGATAGATTGTGTGGATTACAGCGCCAAGCACTTTCAGAACTTACAGAACATTTAGGGTTTGCACAGTTTTGGTATGAACTTTTGGGGAGCCAACCCGCTAAAAGTTATCTGGCTGAATACAAAGCAAAACAGGTACGGGAGCAACTCGCTAGTGAGAAAATTAATAACCAAAAAGCACTCCAAGAACTTCAGGCACTTAAGCAAATCGATGCTCAAAATCCTGTTGTACTTGACTTGATTGAGAGAGTTGAATTTAACCAAGAGCTTGAGGCAATTAATAATTTACTTAAATCGAATAAATTCGAGGAAGGAGTCAAGCTTGCTAAACAATCGCGCCGCGAACAGATTCGCTATATTGTTGCTGAATTGCTGATCGAAATATTAGTTGATGCCGTTAATAGTGGTAATGCAGACAGCCCAGACATAATACAACAATTAGGGCGCTGGGCTTACGAACTTTGTCCTAATGAGCCTACGTTTCAAGAAGTTTACCGCCAATTAAAATTACGTTATTAGGAAAAAGTCTTTAATGGAAAATAATCCCTACGATATTTTAGGTGTTTCACAAGCTGCCTCGAAAGCCGAAATCACAAAGGCTGTAGCAGTGGCAATGAAGCGCAAGCAATACCCTGTAGATGCGATCGCGTTCCTCAAGGCTAAGAATGTAAGATTGAGGTGCATCAGACATGGGATATCT
>CAJQOK010000513.1 GCA_905479905.1 uncultured Aliterella sp. | reverse complement strand
GCTATTAAGTCAAGAAAAGGCGATCGCATCTGGTTATCAAGAACATCAACGCCTGCAAGCTACCGAAGAAACCTTAGCAAGCAAATTTCACGAGCATTCCCGCGCCACCGTAGAGATGCAGCAATTGCAGCAGGAGAAAGCAGAACAAATTAATTCTATTAATCGTCAGTTGCAAAACTCCGAAGCACAATTAATAGCTTTACAGCAGCAAGAGCAAGAAATTAACCAAACTTTGAGTAAAGCTGCTGAAGTTCAAAGCGCTTTAACACAACTTGCGGAAGCAAAAAATCGGTTACAGCAATTAGATAACTTACAACTGCAAGTATCACCGCTTTTGCAACAACGCGCAGCGCTGCAACTGCAACTAGAGCGACTGCAAGCGCGAATAAGTGCCAAAATAGAAGAACTCCAAGCTTCAGAAAGACAACTAAATACTAAACAACAACGTCAACCCCAACTGCAACAAGCGGTAACAGAAATCGGAAAAAAGATTGAGGTATTAGAGAAAAAACGGGTTTATTTAGAGAGAGTGCGCGAAAAAGGACAAGAGCGCCGCCAATTTATGGAACGCCTGTTAGCACGTCAAAGCGACTGTGAGAAGCTAATCGGGGAATTAGAGCAAAAAATGCAAATGCTGCAAAATCCTGATGCTAGTTGCCCATTGTGCGATCGCCCTTTAGACGAACATCACTGGAATCGCGTAGTTCAAAAAACTCAAACCCAACAGCAAGATGTGCAAGAAAAGCTCTGGGTGGGTAAAGAGCAAATGGCAGCCTCAGACAGTGAAATTCAAGTATTGCGCCAAGAATATCGAGAATTAAATCAACAATTAGCTGATTATGATGCTTTACGAGAGCAAAGAGGACAATTAGCCGCTCAGTTAACTGCAACTGGTGACGAAAAAGAGCGATTAAGCCAAATTGCCGTAGAAAAGCAGCAATTAGAAACAGCTTTAAATACGGGAAATTATGCCCCAGATCAGCAAATAGAATTGCGTCAATTAGACGCGCAATTGCAAAAACTCAACTACAACGAGCAAGATCACGCCCTAGCACGGAGCGAAATCGAGCGGTGGCGCTGGGCGGAAATTCGTCAAGGGCAAATCAAAGATGCTCAAAAAAGGCAAGCGCAAATCGCCGCCCGTAAGCCAGAAATAGAGGCTCAAATTGCCCAGTTGCAAGCCCAAATCGCTATTCAAGCAACTAATTCACCCATTGCTAGAAAAATTGCCACTTTAGAAAGTTCAATTCAAGAAATTGGCTACAATACCGAGCAACATAACGCTTTAAGAGTAGCATTAAGAAATTCTCAAGCTTGGCAATTGCGCTTTCAAGAGCTAAATGCTGCTCAAAAACAGTATCCCGAACTTCAAGAGCGGATCGAAGAATTAACTAAGGCGACAGAATCGAGACTTACAGAAAAGCAACTAATAGCAACGCAAATAGACAGCCTAACTAAACAATTAGAAACTTCGCCAAATACTACGGTAGAAATTCAAGAATTAGAACAAAAGTTAGCCCAAGGGCGCAGGGAACTTGACGAAAATTTAAGCAAACTCGGCGGATTGCAACAATTAGCGGCACAACTACAAGCCTTACAAGTTCAGTACGAGCAACAGCAACAGCAATTGCAAGCAGTTAAGCAACAATATCGCGTCTATCAAGAATTAGCTCAAGCTTTCGGTAAAAACGGCATTCAAGCGTTGATGATTGAGAATATATTGCCGCAGTTAGAAGCAGAAACTAATCAATTACTGGCACGACTAAGTGCAAACCAATTGCACGTTCAATTTGTTACTCAAAAAGCCGGAAAAGGTAGCAAAGCCGCCAAGAAAACAGCTAAATTGATCGATACCTTGGATATTTTAATTGCCGATGCGCGGGGTACGAGAGCTTACGAAACTTATTCAGGGGGAGAAGCTTTTAGAATTAACTTCGCTATCCGTTTAGCTTTAGCAAAACTCCTCGCTCAACGATCTGGTGCATCTCTGCAAATGTTGATTATCGATGAAGGTTTTGGTACGCAAGATCGGGAAGGATGCGATCGCCTAATTGCAGCAATAAATGCGATCGCGCCGGATTTTGCTTGTATTCTAGCTGTTACACATATGCCGTATTTTAAAGAAGCCTTCAGTGCGCGAATTGAAGTTTATAAAGCGCAAACTGGCTCTCAAGTTAGATTGTCTACTTAACAAGCGCGCGATCGTTAACTTTCATTTTGTCATAATTTAAGTGATGCTGAACTTATTTGGTTAGCTCAAGAGATTCGGGACTGGTTACAGCTTCAGAAACAACGGGAAGCGAAGCATTAACTAAGTTTAATAATGGGCCAAGTTGCTCTTGTCCATTTACAGCTAATTCGCTATGACACAAATAAACGCGCTCCTGGGCGCGCCCTAATAAGTCGCGGATAATTCTTTGTAAACGCGCCTCATCGGCTTCTCTAGCTTCTTCTGCTGTCCAAGGACGCGCAAACCGATGTTGCAAAAATAAATTAGCACCAAATAAAGTAGCCGCACCACCACTTAACCACAAAGGAGAACCCGCATCTAACCAAAATTGCCAGCGATGACGCTGACGACTAGAGCGATATTGAAAGATAGTTGCTAAAGTAACAGCGCGACTTGCTGCACCAATAGGACGCACGGGGTAAGGATTGGCGGTAATAGTTCCTCGCCTAAGCAAACTAATAAATTGAGCTATGGTAGCGTTTACGGGCGCGTCGCCCCCTTCAATTTGCCTCAACCTGATGTCAACTTCCCAATAATGTTGAGCCGTCTCTAATAGCTCTCGTAGCGCTGCTACAAGGTCGTAAGGAAGATTGCTACCAAGCCATAAAAAATCTTGAATTGCTCGGTCTAATAACGAAATTGGACTAGGTAAAAGCCGCATTTCGTACTGAGAGCGCTGTTTTTCTATCCATGCCAATAGCTGCTCGTAGGCAGTAGTTGCAGTGTAGCCCAATCTATCCCAGCGATCGTAGGCTGCAAAGGGTAGCAAGTTCGGGTGATCGGGGTGAGGTTCAAAACAGGCATCGGCAATTAAACCAGCCCTTATCGGGTCAATTTTGTAGGTGTTTTGAGTTGTTAAATCAGGAGTGAGGACAACTAACATTTCGGCGATCGCATCCCTGTCTACCAATCGCCCTAAACCTGGGTAAACTAAGGTCAACAAGGTTAATAAGCCGCGAATTGCTGGATAACTATTTAAAGGACGCTGCTCACCCGTTGGGGCTACAGCAATGCCTTTTTTACGCAGAATTTCAACTAAACTATAACGAGCGATCGCATCTAAGCCTGGAGCAATTATCGCTATTTCTTGCGCCTGTACTACTCCCGATTCTACAGCGCGGGCGACTTCTTCCCCAGTCTCTCTAAGCAATTGCGCGCGGGAAATAGTCGCAATTGTTTGCACACAGCTAGGTAAACTGACAAGCGTTAGTCCTTGGCTTACACATTCCGTCATCAGTACCGCCACTTCTGCTAGAGTCTTTACGGGTGACGCTATTAAGGTTTCTACTTTTTTACAACGCGCAGCCAAACCCGCTAAATATTCAGGATCGGAGCCTAACCCCAATCTAATCGCCCCGTCAGGATTATAACTAAAAGCGCCTACAACTCCTCGATCTAGCAAAAAGTCAATTAAATGCCGCGCTACCCCTGGATAATCATCAACATCATCTGCTAATACGTAACGATAGCGCCGCAATAAATGTTGCTGGTAATTTGGATCGGGTAATAAGTGTTGATAGTACAATTCGGTAATTATGCCATAGGTTAATAAACCTCTCTCCATGCACCAACTCCGCCAATGTCGCAACAATTGAGCGTAGTCTATTCCCTCTACTTCATCTTCTAAGCCTTGGGCTAAAACTGTGGCAATTTCTTCCGTTGGCGTACCGCTATAAGCTGCTAATTGCAATAAGTCCAAAATGCGCCGCACCAACCGATACTCGTTTACTCCCGCAACGCTTAAAATTTCTCCATCTAGTTTCCACAGTTTAGTTGCTAATTCTTGCTCGGTTTCTGGGCGCAGTCTTACCGGAAATTGCGCCAAAAGGTTCAATAATCCAATCAACAATGGCCAATATAAAATTACCTCATCTTGCAAAAACCCCAAGGGTGTCTTGGCGCGAATCGGATATCTACCCCCAGTGGCAGCTACAAGACGCTCTACTAAATCTTGGCGATTGTCGTTATTTGCAGCAAAAACTAACACTGCTGGCTCGGTTTTTTGCCAATCTAGCTTTGGTGGAATTTTTAGCGCTTTTTGCTTTGTGGGGTGAGATTTTTCGCCCTTTGACTCCATCCACAGACAGAATTGCTCTACTAAGCGCGTAGTTTTACCCGTATTACTTGAACCTGTTACCCAAACAGAATCTAATCGTACCAACTGTTACCTCGTAGATTTGCTAAGATCCCTCGTACATTAATGTAATCTTAAAAATTGCCCAAATAAGGCTGGATAATTTTCTGCGATGAAAAAGTCTAGTTTGCTTTCTAATATATCTTCCTACTTACACGCTCTTTATCAACGCTACTTGCAAACTACCGAGCGAAGTCTTAGCCGCGCCCATGAAGCTGCTTCCCTAATTAAGGCTATGGAAGACGAATACTTCAACGGTGAGCAGATCCCCGCTCAACACGCCTTGTATGGTAGCAGTGTGATGAATTATCTACACTCGGAACTTGACAAGTTTTTAAAAACTGTCCGCATGAGCTTAACAGAGTTTAATTTTAGCCGTTCGTGGTTTAGTAATTTTAATCAAAAAAAACTCAAATTAGCAAGAACTAATGGTTTGGTTACAGTTAATAATACTTTTGACATTCAATCTAAAACCTATGCTAATGAGGTTTTAGAAAAACTAACTTTTATCGACCAAGTAGTAGGGAAATACACAGATGTTAAAGAATCTTCTTTAGATGTACCTCCGCAAATTACTCAGGTTGAACGAATCGCTACCGATAATATTCAGCAAAAATCACCTCCGCCTAAGTTAACTAAGCGCCCAGAAAGTAAGGCAGAACAAACCAGTGTTTTACCCCGCTCGATCATCAGCACTCTCAATCGCTTAAAGATTGAATTAGATCCTAAATCTGAGGAAGATGTTGTTCAAAAGTTTCGTTATTCTCAAAGGCGAACTTATGTATCTATAAAATTAGTTTTGTTTCTAGTAATAGTACCTTTTTTGACCTTTCAATTATCAAAACATTTACTTATTAGCCCGATAGTTGAGCGAGTAAGAAGCACATCCAAGTCAGAGATATTTCTTAATTATGAGATGGAAGAAAAAGCTTTAGAGGAAATAAAAAAATATGAGGAAAAAATAAAATTTGAGCAACTATTAACTGGTACCGAACTTTCACCACCAATTTTAGAAGAAAAAATTAAAGCTAAAGTAAGTGAAATTGCTACAGTGTATCGGTATGAAAGCACCCATGCAATTGAAAATGTGTTTGCTGATTTGTGTGCTTTAGCAGCTTTTATCTGGCTACTTATTACTAGCAAACGTGAGATTGCCATTCTCAAAGATTTTATCGATCAGGTGGTATATGGTTTAAGCGATAGTGCCAAAGCATTTATTATTATTTTATTTACAGATATGTTTGTTGGCTTCCACTCAACTCACGGCTGGGAAGTCATTTTGGCTGGGGTATCTCGTCACTTAGGACTACCAGAAAATCAAGGTTTTATATTCATGTTTATTGCTACTTTTCCAGTAATATTAGATACTATATTTAAGTATTGGATCTTTCGCTATCTCAACAGAATTTCTCCTTCCGCCGTCGCTACCTATCGCAATATGAACGAGTAAATATTTACAGGGATTTAAGGCGGGTTTCTAAGTCTTGTTTGCGGTCGAGTAACTGTAGTAGCTTTTCGTAACGAGCGATCGCTAAACTTACACTAGGCAAC
>CAJQOK010000512.1 GCA_905479905.1 uncultured Aliterella sp. | reverse complement strand
AATTTGGATAATCTGGCTGAGAATTAGTAGCAAGTTCAATTGCTTCGGGTTCGTTAAGTTGGCTAAGAGCTAAAGCCCTTTCTACTAAAACTTGCGGCGCTACGGAGCCGTAAGCAACCGCAAGACCTGGACGACCATTTCGCCACAATCGCAAAGCCGTACCCTCAGATTGAGCGCTCTCTAGCTGCTTAAGGCGGTTTGCCTCAAAAAATACGGGACGAGAAAGGGATTTTGATTGATAAACTTCCGCCGCCTCTGCGCCAGACTTGATTGCTATTTCTAGCAATTGTTCTACTAGAAGTGTCGATTGTGGTATTTCCGAACCCATGCGCTTTGTTGCAATTGTGAAAATTTATGAATGATACCAAAAGCTAGTTTTAGTATTTCTGATGGTAATTTTTAAGGAAGATTAATTTCTTGCAACAGCCAAAAGCCAGCAAAAACTTCTGATTCAGGACTTGATTGCACGGCTAGAAAATGTACTTGGTTGGCGTTTTGTTTTGCCTGCTCAAATTCTTGGGCTGTTTGTAAGGTTTGGGGGTTAGTTATATTAGCCAAAAGCCAACTATCGCTTGCACCAGTTTCTAAAACTAATCTAGTGGGGATGGTGCGAGTATCTACTTTGATCGCGGCAATTTCTAAGCCTGACATCCACCCCGCTAAAGGTATAGCTCTAGGAGAGTAAATTATGATCCCAGGAACTATAGTATCTAAAGTTAGGTTGCTTAACGCCAATGGGAAGGCTTCACCAAAACTAATATCCCATTGGGACATTTGGGCTAAGTCAGAGGCGGTTAGGCTAGTAACTATCCATTTTTGCCCAATTAAAGCATCAGGTAAACGTTGCGGATCGGAAATCTGCACTCTTACCGAGGGATTGGAAGAAGCTTGATACCCTTGCTCTTGGGGGTAAACTTCTTTGTTTCGCCTTTGTAACCATTGATTGAGTGCAAAAGTCCGGCGACTAGGCTGGGCGGGAATCCCCAACTCTTGGCAAGCTTTAGTAATCATATTGTTCATGGGAGTGCGAAAAAACCGGAACTTTACTGGAGTCGTCCCGGCTTGCTCAATTGCCGATTCTAAAGCCGCCTTTAGCCAAGCAGAATTTACTTGAGTGCTGGAGCAATACTCAGAATACTTAAACAGCGAATCAAGCTCTGTGTCTATGGTTAAAGGACTTTCACAAACTAAGACTTCCCAAAGTTTTTTGTTGTTAGAGTCTAAAACTGGACGCGAATAAAAATCAATTTCCCAAATACTGCCCATGCCTTGCCGTCAAAAATTGGCTACTTTGTAAATCGTACAGGCGATCGCGTCCCCTTTGATCGGGCAATCGTACTTTAGTTTCATCAATAAGCCAAAATAGGTTTAGCAGTTCAAGGGTAAAGAATTATTGTAGATTTTATGAGCTATTGTCTCAATCCCGCTTGCCAACACCCCGAAAACTTGGGCGATCGCAATTCCTGTAGCAGTTGCGGCAAAAACCTACTACCCTTGCGCGATCGCTATCACATTATTCGCCCTCTAGGTGGTGGCGGTTTTGGTCGGACTTTTTTAGCTGAAGATCAAGATAAGCTTAACGAATTGTGTGTAGTCAAACAATTAGTCCCGCAGTTGCAAGGTACTAGCGCCCAAAACAAAGCAACACAGTTATTTGAGCAAGAAGCTAAAAGGTTGCAACAATTAGGCGAACATCCACAAATTCCGGCTTTGTACGCCTACTTTAAACAAGATGACTATTTATATTTAGTTCAACAGCTAATTGTTGGGGAAAGTTTGCGCCAACAGTTGGATCAAGGAGCTTTTAACGAGCAGCAAATCTGGGAACTATTGGCTGATTTATTACCTATATTGCAGTTTATTCACGATCGCCAAGTAATTCACCGCGATATTAAGCCCGACAATATTATGCGCCGCCAAAGCGATCGCCGTTTAATTTTGATTGATTTTGGCGTATCCAAACAATTTACAATTAGCGATCGCGTCAGCAATGGCACAACTATCGGCTCTTTTGGTTATGCTTCTATCGAACAAATGAATGAAGGGGAGGCTTATCCCGCCAGCGATCTTTATAGCTTGGGTGTAACTTGTTTTCATTTATTGACTCAAATTTCTCCTTCTCGTTTATGGACGGAGTACGGCTATAGTTGGGTAAAACAATGGCAGCAGCACTTAAATTTGCAACTAAGTCAAGAACTTACGGCAGTTTTGGACAAGTTATTGCAAAAAGGTATACAGCAGCGCTATCAAAATGTCGAGCAAGTTCTTTTAGAATTACGGACAATTAAGGCATTTCTTGCTGTTGATACCACGCAATTACCATTGAATATACCTAGTTTGACAGGGAATCACGTAAAAATTCGTGATCGCTCACAGCAAAAAATTTTCCCCATAACTACAATCCTAAATCCCAGGACAAATTTTCCCTGGCGCTACAAACTATTGCTCGGAAGTGTGCTTTTTTTGCTTTTAGGATTTGCTGGATATAAGTATTGGATTAGCCAGCAACCTTCTACATTCATGGGTCATGCTGGAGAAGTAAATACAGTTGTAGTTAGTCCTGATGGTCGGACTATTATTAGCGGTAGCGATGACAAGACGTTGAGAATTTGGGATCTAAATAGTCAAAAACTGCTACGCACTTTAGAAGGACATACCGACTGGGTTTACGATATTGCCATCAGCGCCGATAGTCAAA
>CAJQOK010000511.1 GCA_905479905.1 uncultured Aliterella sp. | reverse complement strand
AATAAAACAGGCAAAATTATTCCCTCCAACTTCTGTGGTTTTGTCTTTTAAATGATAGTTATCGACAATGATTAAAATCTTCTTCCTAAATCAAACACAACTTGAATCGCTTATTTTTTAAGCTGCGATCAAGAATAGTGTCGCTTGTATAAATCAAACCAAAATCAGTAGTTGCTATATAATTCCAAAGCAATACCAGCCCAACTAAATTAGTAATAAGTTGAGCGTTTTAAAGATAGTTGATTGTTCTCAAGTATTGTCTTTAGCGGTGTTTAAGCCTGTTTTAAAATCAGTTAATCAAAAATTTTCAATAACTTAGGTAAACATTTCATAAAAAGTTTTAGCTAAAATTGCTGATTTTTAAACTAATTTTAGCTATGGAGATAATTAGCTTAGGATTTTTATATTTCTATGGCAAACTTTGAAATCCCCTATTCTCATTTTATAAATAGCGGATGAGATTTATTAATTTAGTTAATAAAAATAGTTTGCTTGCATCATTATTTATAATTTGCCTCTCTACGCTTTTCCCTAGCAATTAAATTTTTACACTTCCTTTATCTAAGGCGATCTAGTTTAAAGCTTTATGAAAAATTAGATAAACTTTGGTTTTGATTAAGTTAAGAACTGTTAATTTTAAGTTAAATTTAAATTCAAATAAGATTAAGTTTTGATTATACTAATAACAACTATGAAAAATGTTAAGGGTAAATACTTACTAAGCATGGTAACATTAGTTACGTAGATCCACAACTTACTGTAAGTTTTGACAAAGGGTAAAAGTTAGTAAGTTTAGCTAAAAGACCTGAGTAACAAATGTTTATTTAAGAGAAGTTGTCTGCCTTAGAGCAAACAACAGTCACTCGTAGAAGCTATCGTCACCTATGTCTCAAAGAAACGAAACAACTGTTCTTGTCTTGGCGCTTTTAGTTACAGCAGGGTTAATTGCTGGAGGCTTCTGGTGGTTTACTCAAAAATCTGGCATTAGATTAGACAAATTAAATAATTCTTCTCCAACCAATTCTAGTCCCGCAGATAAGGGTGACATAAACAACTCTAGTCCAGTTGGACAGCAAAGCAACTTTAGTAAGGATTTTGCCTCAATTCCAAAAGTTCCTAGCGGTTTATTTAATTATGGTGGTAGTACGTCTTGGGCCCCTATCCGTTTGAGCGTTGATTCAGCCATTCAATCCGCACGTCCCGAATTTCGTTTGCGGTATGTTACGCCTCTAGGGGAATCACCGGGGTCATCAACGGGGATTAGGATGTTAATTGCTGGGAAACTAGACTTTGCTCAATCCTCACGAAGTCTTCGAGACGAGGAGTTAAGCAGCGCTCAAGCTAGAGGATTTAAGCTGCAACAAACTCCTGTTGCTATTGATGGTTTGGCGGTAGCTGTAAACCCTAACTTAAATATCGCTGGACTAACCGTAGATCAACTTCGGTCTATTTATACAGGCAAAGTTACTAACTGGCAACAACTAGGCGGCGCAAATATTCCTATTCAACCTTATTCGCGCCCCGCTAATGATGGTGGCACGGTTGAGTTTTTCATCCAAGATGTTTTGGGTAATCAAAAGTTTGCCGCCAATGTCCAATTTGTAGGTACGACTACTCAAGCTTTGCAAAAATTAGCTAGTAGCCCTGGGGGAATTTACTATGCTTCTGCCCCCGAAGTCGTCCCCCAGTGTACGATTAAGCCTATCCCTTTAGGGCGCAAAGCTAACGAATTAGTTGCCCCCTATCAAGAACCTTTTGTGTCGTTGTCTCAATGCCCCAGTCAGCGCAACCGATTAAATATCAAAGCTTTTCAATCGGGCGCGTACCCCCTTACTCGGAATTTATTTGCGCTCGTCAAACAAAATGGTAAAGACGAGCAGTTGGCTGGGGAGGCTTACATAAACTTTCTGCTCTCAAATCAAGGGCAAGAATTAATTAGTCAAAGCGGATTTGTGAGAATTCGCTAACCTTAATGTCGTACCAAATTTATCGATGCAGCAGGCAAACAAATTAAGTTATCTCCTTGATTAACTAATAAACCCTTTTGACGTAACTTACCCATTAAACGGGTGACGGTAACGCGCGTAGAGCCGATGGCGCTACCAATTTGAGCATGAGTTAAAGGAAAAGGTAAATAATAACCGCGCAGAGTTTCGGGGTCTTCTTCACTTACTGAAGCTTCACCGTATTCTTCTACTAATAAAGTTAGAAAGCCTAACAAGCGATCAATTGTCCGTCTTTGACCCAAAGCACTGAGCCATAAAAGCTTGCGCTGGTGTTGGTAGCGAAAAGCATCAAGCACTTCCCGACGGAAGTGGGGCCAATTATCTAAGTCGTGCCAGTACATCCATACTACTGAAGTTTGGTCTACATGGGCGTAGCTTTGGAGTGTAAAAGGAGATTGAGCAACAATTTCAAAGGGCTGTCCCGCTCCTACAAAACCTAAAAAAGCTTCTTCAGGAGTACGGTGAATCCGCCGGGACATTAATTGACTTGCTGTAGTGCTAGGTTGAGCAGTGCCAACAAGTCGCACAGCACCTCGTTGGACTAAATACAGCAATCCAGGTCTAGCCGGGATGCGCTCATCTTTACTAAAACTGCGGCATCGATAATGCTCGTTAGCCCAGTCGAGAATCCGTTGCCAAGTTAAAAACGGTCGTGATGGCTCTGAAAAAGATGGGGATTGCATAATTTAAAATAAATGGCACTAACAGCGCGAAAAGTTACATTAGTTGCAGGGGTTACCGATTTTCTGTAATGGGTCGATACAAAAGAATCGGGCGATCTAAGCTGTCAAGCTTACTATATTCACACATTTATCCAAATACTCGTAGTTGTATTTACTTATTATTTAGTTAATGTTAGTGATTGTAAATTTGTAGCTATTGTAATTCAATCTAGACAGATAAAAATCAGCAATTAGATGTGAAATAGTAGAATAAGTGTGTGCATAAATTAATTGCGCGATCGCATCGTTTGAAATTATTTAACCGACAGGTTTTGTTCTGAGCAAGTTTGCTTGAGTATAGAATACCACCATTGCCAATTATTCCTTGCCTATCCTGCAATTAAGCAATTGGCTTTAAGCAGGTTAAAAAATGCTGTGGATAAATATTTTGTGAACTATTCACAGCAGCAAGCTTATTCTATTTATACATCCTACCAATCTGGCGATCGCTGTCAAGTAGTGTATGTATCTAACGTAGCATTTACATCCAGTAAATTTTTAAATATTCCACCTTCAGAAATAGCAAAAGACCTTGTTAATGTTTATGCTCAAACTCCTAATTCTGAGCAGTATTTTACCTTCACCGCCGTAGCGCCGGGTTTTTTGCATTTAAAACTAACAGAGCCTAAACTAGCAATTTGGCTTCAATGCCTACCATTTTTGTCACTACGGTTAGATAGTTTACCACGCCCAAAATATTTTCATCCGCTAACGAATGATTCAAGTTTGTTCGCAATTCAATACACTCATGCGCGTTGCTATTGTTTGATGCAGTTAGCTCAAAAGGAGGGTTTGATTAATTTAGAGGAAATAGCAGCTAATAGAATTAAGTCAAAATTTGCTGACTTCACCCTTTTGCCCCCAGACGCTAGTATTTTAATG
>CAJQOK010000510.1 GCA_905479905.1 uncultured Aliterella sp. | reverse complement strand
CCCAAATCTCTATAGGTGACTGTATCTTGAGGATGGGCATTTTTCCAGTCGGTGATAAATCTGTGAGTGAGACTGCGAGAATGCGATCGCTCGGCGCGGGGGCTAGAGTCTATATGTAAGATATGAGCCATTAGTTAGTTATCCTTACGCTAATAATTTAACATCGAACTAACTCAAGATAGCATTGTTTAGCAATTTTAGGTATCTATGTCTGAAGACTGGAAATTGCTTAAATAGTCGTTGACAGGTAAAGTCTAATTGGTTGTTTGGCGTAGTGGGCTGGATAAATGGGGTACATTATTGCAACGGCAAATATGAAGGGAGGAGTTGGTAAAACAACTTTGTCAGTTAATTTGGCGACAGCTTTAGCAAAAGAGCATGGTAAGCGAGTTTTGGTAGTAGATTTAGACACTCAAATCAGTGCTACTTTAAGTTTGATGCCACCTGCGGAGTTTGCTAAGTTTAGAAAGCGCAAGCAGACTTTGAGATACTTAGTTGAGCAAATTATTAGTCCTGTCGATAACCCAAAGTTTTCTAGTCATGATGTGGTGCAACACGATGTTTGTAAGCTGCAAGGATTAGATTTGTTGCCAGGAGATATCGATCTTTACGATGAATTTTTGGTATCGCAAATGCTTTATCAAGAAGCAATCGATTTAGGTAAGTGCGAGTTTGAATTTGTGTGGAATCGCTTTGAAAGGTTTTTAATCAAAAATATATTACAACCGCTAGTTGCAGAATACGACTTTATTATTTTAGATTGCGCTCCAGGGTATACGCTTTTGACGCGAAGTGCCTTGGTGGCTAGTGACTTTTATATATTGCCTGCAAAACCAGAACCGTTGTCAGTAATTGGCATTCAGCTATTAGAGCGAAGAATTGCGAGTTTAAAAGAAAGCCATCAAAAAGACCAGATTTTTAACGTTTCGATGTTGGGGATAGTTTTTACAATGTCGGGTAATTTGCTGACGGGAAGATATTACCGTCAAGTTATTGCGCGAGTTAATCAAGACTTTGGTGCAAGCAAACTTTTTAGCACTAATATACCTATTGATGTTAATGTGGCGAAAGCTGTGGATAGTTTTATGCCTGTAGTTTTGAATAATCCTGGTACGGCGGGAGCAAAAGCTTTTACTCAATTAACTCAAGAGTTTTTAGAGAAGGTAAAGGTAGTAACGCAAGTGCCATCGTAAGTTATTGCATCGGTGGAGGTTTATTTGAGAATGTAATATTCGGAGATCCCCCCTAACCCCCCTTTTTTAAGGGGGAATATATTTCGCACTTCACTTTTTAAGCGCGATCGCGTTCTAAGTCATAAATTACTTTTTCCATTGCCCAATTAACGGATTTTTGGGGAGTACTCTGCTTAGTATGAGCTAATAAACGGTTAGCGGTTGTGCGATCATTGTGCAAGAGAATTAGCAGTTTTTTCTGTAACTTAGAACTAGCTTGGTCAATAGGACTATCAGTATTAGCTTTAGCAGTGTTGACTTTTTTGGTTGCTAAATAGCCTCCCGCCGCAATGCCACTAACTACTAGCGCTGTAGTTAGAATTGCGCCGTCTTGATCGTTTTCTTGTGAAGTGGAGTTGTAAGGTTGGGTTAGTAGTGGTGACTGAGCAAGTTGTAAGCGTTGGTTAGAAGTGACGGGTAGTTGGGTGCTGATAATGGTAGCTAATACCGCACCTATTGGTAAAAGTTTTAGCATGGTTGTTGTAGATTTAAAAATTGGTTTGGTGGGGATTAAACAATTACTTTTGAATTTTGTTTGCTAAATCGAAGCCTAATTGAGCCGTTTCATCAAGTAGTTTAGAATCTACTTGTTTATCGCCGGGACTATGATAATTAGGATCTTCGCCTCGATAGAAAAAGAGTACAGGTACGCCAGCATTAGCAAAAGAAGCATGATCGCTACCGCCTCGACTGCCAAAAGTATCAATTTTTGGGTTTGTAGACTTGGCTAGTTTGGTTAAAGATTGCGTTCCACCGACAAGCAGGCGATCATTTACGCCGACCATATCAAAGTTAAACATACCTTTAAGACCTTGTAATAATTCTGGTTTAGCAGTGCTTACAAAGGCTTTGGAGCCATGCAAACCATCTTCTTCGCCGTCAAAAGCTATAAACCAAGCTTGACGAGCTAGAGGCGTTTTCGCAGCCTTACGTGCGATCGCCAGCACAACGGCTGTACCAGAAGCATTATCATTTGCGCCGGGAGAACCTACCACCGAGTCATAATGACCACCTAAAATTACTTTTGGTTGGGTTACACCAGGTAAACGAGCAATAACATTGCGTCCTGTAACATTACCTTGGCGGGTATTTACAACTAGGTTGACTTGACGAGGAGATTGATTTGCATTCAGGAAGGATTTACCCGCTTCATCTGTCAGTGCCAATACGGGAATTTTGACATCGCCTCCCAGCGTACCGAACAAATTTCCAGGCTTAGTATTGACGACAACTAAGCCAATAGCTCCAGCATTAGCAGCATTTTGAGCCTTTTCTAGAAAGCGAATTTCACCGCGCTTGACGATCGCAACTTTGCCTTTGACATTAATATCTACATAATCTGCTGTGCGCCCAAAATTAGGCACAACAACAAGGGGTGCAGTAAGTTTTCCCGATTGAGAACCGTTTAAAGCTTTACCTGTGATTACTTTGCCATTAATAGTTAGATTTGAGCCTAAGTCTACAAATTTGGGATAACTAAAGGTTTGAATTTCTGCTACATATCCAGCCTTACGGTACTCTTGGAGCAAATAGTTACTAGCTTTTTCTGTAGCTGGCGTTCCGGCAACTCTAGGGCCAAAGTTGACTAAAGTTTGGACATCTGCATTACTTGCCTTGGTTTCGACGGTACTTGGGGCTTGCTTGAGGGGTTGAGCATCG
>CAJQOK010000509.1 GCA_905479905.1 uncultured Aliterella sp. | reverse complement strand
CCCTGGCGCGATTTATTTACCCGCGATCAAAGCTTAGAATGGTTCGATGCTGATGGTAAACTTTTAGCCAAGCAAGGAAATATCTTTGCTAATTCTCCTTTATTGAAAGGCTCCCAAAACATTCAACAAATCAATCAAGTTCGTACCTTAACTATTCCCGTGTATTCTGGTACAAACGAAAAAATGCTGCAACTAAAAGGCTATATTCGCGCCAGCGAATCTACCAAGCAAGCAGAAATAGTATTGAAAAAACTACTTTGGGGACTAGGTTCGGGGGGAACGTTCGCCTTAATTTTTATTACCATTGGCGGTACGTTGTTAACCCAGCAAGCTCTAGAACCAGTCGAGCAAAGTCTCCAGCGCTTGAAACAATTTACAGCTAATGCCTCTCACGAGTTGCGAAATCCTCTGACAGTTATTAATATTGCGGTGGAAGTGATGCAAAGCCATCCAGAGCGAATTCATCCTATGGATATCAAAAAGCTAGCAGCGATTTCTAGTGCGAACGATCAACTCACTCGTTTAGCTGAAGACTTGCTGTTTCTAGCGAAAAAAGATGCCGTAGCAACACAGCCCGTTGCGGATAGGACATCTGTTGTTTTAGACAAATTGTTGCGGGATGTTGTTACCCGTTTAGAGTTTCAAGCAGAAGTCAAAGCAATTACGATCGCATCTACTTTATTAACGGACATAGCTGTCAGGGGCGAAGCTACTCAATTGCATCGCTTGTTTTCTAATTTGTTAGAAAATGCCCTTAAATACTCTCATCCAGGGAGTAAAATTTGCCTGTCAATGTCAACCCATCGTCACGTTGCGATCGTGCGCGTAGAAGATAATGGCATGGGTATTGCCCCAGAAAATCTACCATTTATTTTCCAGCGTTTCTGGCGCGCAGATGCAGCCCGGAGCAGACAGATTCAAGGTTCGGGCTTGGGACTTGCGATTTCTAGTGCGATCGCCGAGCAGTATCAAGGCAAAATTGAAGTTACAAGCCAACTTGGAGTTGGAAGCTGCTTTTTGGTACATCTCCAACGAGTTTAGGAAACCCTTTACTTTGCCCCAAGTTTGTCACTTTTTTAAGCTAATATAAACGGCATTAGAGTCAAAAAAAAGCTGCATAAAATTCGTTAGAGTTTTATCAACTCAAGCGCATAGTTGAACATTTGTCAACTAACAATGTGATCCAGGCATATTTAAGGCGAAAAAGCTTATTTTGTAGTTGGTTTGTGGCATTAAAAAGTTTTTTGGTTGCTAACCCGCGAAGTCTTTTATGGTTATTGGGGGGTAGTGTCTTCATTACCACGCTATTGCTTTGGCAGGCTTTAATCGATCAAGAACGAGCATACATCCATCAAGAAATACAATTAGCAACAGAGAACGTAGAAAATGAGCTTGTAGCGGGTATGACATCTCGCATTCAAACGTTAGTACGCATGAGCGAACGCTGGCAAAGACAAGGCAAAATTCGTAAAACTGAGTGGGAATTTGAAGCGGGTTTGAACGTCCGCGACTTCAAAGGATTTCAGGCAATGCAATGGGTAGACCCCTCCTTGCACGTTCGCTGGATCGTGCCGCTCAAAGGTAATGAAGCTTTCTTGAATGTAAATTTGGGATTGCAACAGCGCCACCGCAAAGCTTTAGAACTAGCACGCGATCGCCGCGATACCACAATTACCCATTCAATTAATTTGGTACAGGGTGGCAAGGGTTTTTTGGTTGACACTCCTTTGATGGACGGTAGAAATTATAATGGTTTCATTGTGGGTGTTTTTCGCACGCGAACAGTCTTTGATACTATTTTTCAAGGCAGAAAAAAAGTTGCTCCTGGGTATGAAATCGCGGTTTTTGATGATAATGAGGAAATTTATCGCCGTTATAATAGCTCGAAGCTAGAGCAACAATGGTATCAAGAAGCAAAGATCGATCTTCATAGTACTAATTGGCGAGTGCGAGTTTACCCGACACCAGAATTATTGCTGCAACTCCAATCTCCTTTGCCAAGTGTGGTACTAGCTGGGGGGGTGCTGATGGCAATCCTATTAGTAGTTGCCGTTGATTCAGCGCAACAAGCACAATTGCGTGCCAAACAAACAGAACTTGCCAATCAAAAACTTGAAAAAGAAATTACCGAGCGCCATCGCGCCGAAAGACTGCTCGGCGTGCAGCACACTGTCACCCGTGTCTTAGCAGATGCGAAGTCTCAAGATGAAGCTACTCCTATTATCCTCAGTGCGATCGGCGAAAACTTGATGTGGGATTTGGGCGAATTTTGGCTTGTAGATACCCAAGCTAACGTGCTGCGTTGCGTAAAAACTTGGCATAGCTCATCGTTTCAAGTGCCTGAGTCGGAAACTATCCCCTGGCGAACAGTCTTTCCCCCTAATGTCGGTTTACCTGGACAAACTTGGGCTAATCGCAAAATCATCTGGATTAATGATCTAGATCGAGAACCGAATTATCTTCCTGTAGCAAATTCTGCTACAAAAGGGCTACATGGAGCGTTTGGTTTTCCGATTGTTAGTGATACTAAGATTATTGGCGTAGTTACCTTTTTTAGCTATCGCCATCAACCGCTTGAAGTAGATATACTCCAGATGCTCGGCGATGTTAGCAGTCAGAGCGGGCAGTTTGTAGAGCGCAAATGGGCAGAAACTGCTTTAAGAAAAGCTCATGACGAGCTAGAAAGACGGGTAGACGCGAGAACTACTGAGCTTTCTTTTTCCAATCAGCTACTCACCCAAGAGATTGATGATCGCAAGCGAGTAGAGGAGCAAATGACAACTTCACTCAAAGAAAAAGAAGTCTTGTTAAAAGAAATTCATCATCGCGTCAAAAACAATTTACAAGTCATTTCTAGCCTGCTTAAACTTCAGTGCGCTTCGATTAAAGACCAACAAACTTTAGCAATATTTCGAGAAAGCCAAAATAGAATTGAATCAATGGCGCTGATCCACGAACAATTATATCAGTCTAAAGATTTGTCATGTATTGATTTTGATAAATACATTTATAATTTAGTCGTTAACTTATTTTGTGCCTATGAAGTCAGCACAAATAATATTAATTTTGAAATAAATGTTAGCAAAGTTTTTCTAGATATTAATGCAGCGATTCCTTGTGGACTAATTGTTAATGAACTAATCGCAAACTCTTTAAAGTATGCTTTTCCTAATAACAACAAAGGTGAAATTAATATTAACTTTACTGCTAGTGATAGTAACTTTGTTTTAATTGTTAAAGATGACGGTATTGGTTTTCCCAAAGATTTAGATTTTCTCGATACTCAAACTTTAGGACTGCAATTAGTTGTTGCTTTGACGGAGCAGCTAGAGGGAAAAATTGAAATAAATAAAGAGCGAGGAACAGAGTTTAAAATTGCATTCTCCAACATAAATTGTATAAAAGTAGGTTAAGGCAATGAATAACGAAGTTACCATCTTAATAGTTAAAGACGAAAGAATCGTTGCAAAAGATATACAAGTTAGCTTAGAAGATCTAGGTTATCAAGTTCTAGGTATTGCATCTTGCATTCTCCAACATGAATTGTATAAAAGTAGGTTAAGGCAATGAGTAACGAAGTTACCATCTTAATAGTTGAAGACGAGAGAATCGTTGCAAAAGATATACAAGTTAGCTTAGAAGATCTAGGTTATCAAGTTCTAGGTATTGCATCTTCTGGAAAACAAGCGATTGATAAAGCCTCCCAAGTTCGTCCAGATATAGTCTTAATGGACATTAACTTAAAAGGTGATATGGATGGGATAGACACTGCTAAATATATTAAAAATTCTTTTGATGTTTTAATCATTTATCTCACTGCTTATGCAGACGACAACACCTTAGAAAGAGCAAAAGAAACCGAGCCAATAGGGTACATACTTAAGCCTTTTAAAACAAGAGAACTGCACGCAACAATTCAACTGGCTGTTGTCAAACATCAAGCAGAAGATAAGCTAAAAAAACACGAGCAATGGCTTGCTGCCGTCCTTAAATGTATTGGCGATGCGGTGATTGCTACAGATATTACAGGATTAGTTACTTACATGAATCCTATTGCCGAAAAGCTCACGGGTTGGCAGCAAGAACAGATAATTGGTAAAAGTTTGTTAGAAGTATCCCCAATTATTAGTAGTAAAACTAGAATAAATATTCAAAATCATATTACAAAAGTGCTTCAGGAAGGAGTAGCTAGTTGTCTAGCAGAGCAAATTGTCCTAATTGCTAAGAATGGTACAGAAATACCAGTTGCCGAATATACTTCACCTATAATTGACGATAAGGGAAAAATTACGGGGCTAGTAATAAATTTTCGGGACGTTACTGATATTAAGCAAGCAGAAACAGAAATTCACAATGCCTTACTCAAAGAAAAAGAAGTTAACGAGTCTAAGTCTCAATTTATTTGTAATACATCCCACGAATTTCGCACGCCCTTGGCAACTATCTTG
Source organism: uncultured Aliterella sp. (assembly GCA_905479905.1). GTDB lineage: Bacteria > Cyanobacteriota > Cyanobacteriia > Cyanobacteriales > Chroococcidiopsidaceae > Aliterella. The sequence goes on along the minus strand of CAJQOK010000509.1, from coordinate 1,093 downwards.
TCTTCTGCTGACTTATTAGAACAATACGGTCACCGTTGGGTTGAATCTAAAAAAATCGAACATTTACATCGGATTCAAAACGCCACTGAGCATATGATCAAGCTTTTAGATGATGTTCTTTTGGTGAATAAAACAGAATTAGGAAAATGGGAATTTAAACCAACTTCATTAAATTTAGTCAATTTCTGCCAGGATCTGGTACAGGAGATGCAGCTAATTGCTGGCGATCGCTATATGATTAAATTCATGAACCACGGCGCACATAATCACTGTTGCTTTGATGAAAAATTACTCCGGCACATTTTAACTAACTTGCTTTCAAACGCCATTAAGTATTCTCCCCAAGGTGGCATTATCGAATTTAATCTTATCTGTACCCAGATTGCAACTATTTTCACAATTAAAGACAACGGTATCGGCATCCCAGAAAAAGATCAAAAACAATTATTTCAATCTTTTCACCGGGGCAGCAATGTAGGCGCAACTTCTGGTACAGGACTAGGACTAACTATCGTCAAAGAAGCTGTAGAGGTATATGGCGGCGAGATTGCTTTTACAAGTGTTGGTGTGGGAACAACATTTACAGTTACTCTTCCCTTGTATTAAGGATTTAACCTATGACAACGATTTTAGTAATTGAAGACCGAGCGCCACTGCGAACCAACATTTTAGAACTCTTATCTGAGGCAGATTTTAACGCCGTTGGTTTTGAAAGAGGGTATACAGGGATGATGTGGGCGCTTAACAACATTCCTGATGTAATTATTTGCGACATTATGATGCCTGACTTAGATGGTTACAACGTCCTCAGCGAGTTGAATCGTCATCCGAGTATGGCAACTGTAGGCTTTATTTTTCTGACTGCCAAAGCTGACCAAGATTCTGTACGGGAGGGGATGGAATTGGGTGCAGATATTTATCTCACCAAGCCATTTAGACCAAAACAATTACTAGATGCGATCGCAAGTTGCTTGGAAAAACAGGTAACTTTGCAGCAGGCACTAAAAATTCACGACGAATAATCAATTTTGGTTACTCTCTCATGGTGCCGTGAGGTAAGACTGCCCCAGTAAGATTAGCTTGGGTGAAATTC
>CAJQOK010000508.1 GCA_905479905.1 uncultured Aliterella sp. | reverse complement strand
AGGAAAATAAGCAAGTCCGTAATATAAAGCTAGAATTTGAACGTTTTACTACCGGAAATACTCATACAGCATACATAATCTGCCGTCAGGTAGAACAAGCTTCTAAACAATTGGGAATTGAATTATCAAAAGCTACTGTTGCCGTTTGTGGTGCAACGGGAGATATTGGCAGCGCGGTTTGTCGCTGGCTAGAAAGCCGTACAGATGTTGCAGAGTTGCTACTAATTGCGCGAAATCAAGAACGTCTAAAAGAACTCCAAGCAGAGCTAGGACGGGGTAAAATTATGGGCTTAGAGGAAGCCTTACCCCAAGCAGATATAATTGTCTGGGTTGCGAGTATGCCCAAAGGTGTAGAAATTGATCCAAAAGTGCTGAAGCAACCATGTTTGCTAATTGATGGCGGTTATCCCAAAAACTTAGGCACTAAACTACAGCATCCTGGCATTCATGTCTTAAATGGTGGCATTGTCGAGCATTCTTTAGATATTGACTGGCGGATTATGCACATCGTCAGCCTGATGGATGTGCCAACCCGTCAGCTTTTTGCTTGTTTTGCCGAGTCGATGCTGTTGGAATTTGAAAAAATACATACCAACTTTTCTTGGGGGCGCAACCAAATTACTGTGGCAAAAATGGAGCAAATTGGCGCAGCTTCTATTAAGCACGGATTTCAACCGCTTTTAAGCTATTAGTCAAAGTATCCAGAGCAAAAAACCAAAGCAATGACAACAACTGAGCGCAAGCCCCTACTGTTGGACTTTGAAAAGCCGTTAACGGATCTAGAATTGCGAATTAACCAAATCCGCGAACTAGCAACCGAAAACGGCGTTGATGTGTCCGAGGAAATTCGACGGCTAGAAGCGCGGGCAAATTCCCTACGTCAAGAAATTTTTAGCAGCCTTTCCCCTGTCCAAAGATTGCAACTGGCCCGTCATCCCCGCCGCCCTAGTACCTTTGATTATATTCAAGCTATTAGCGACGAGTGGCTAGAACTTCATGGCGATCGCCGGGGCTTTGACGATCCGGCTTTAGTTGGTGGTGTGGGGCGGTTAGCAGGTCGTCCTGTTGTGATGTTAGGACAACAAAAAGGACGAGACACTAAAGATAATATTGCCCGTAATTTTGGTATGGCATCTCCTGGAGGCTACCGTAAAGCCATGCGGCTGATGGATCACGCCAACCGCTTTGGAATGCCGATTATTACGTTTATTGATACTCCTGGCGCATGGTCGGGAATTGAAGCGGAACACCAAGGACAAGGAGAAGCGATCGCCTATAATTTGCGCGAAATGTTCCGCCTTGATGTGCCAATTATTTGTACGGTGATTGGAGAAGGCGGATCGGGGGGTGCTTTGGGTATTGGCGTGGGCGATCGCTTATTAATGTTTGAACACTCAGTTTACACCGTCGCTACTCCCGAAGCTTGTGCGGCGATTCTGTGGAAAGATGCCAGCAAAGCACCCCAAGCGGCGGTAGCTTTAAAAATTACTTCTTGGGATTTAAAAAATCTGGGCATTATCGATTATATTATCCCCGAACCCGTTGGCGGCGCTCATTCTGACCCCGTTACCGCCGCCGCAACGCTTAAGCAAGCTTTAATAGACAACTTAGACGAATTAGCAGCTTTGTCTTGTAGCGATCGCAAACAAATGCGTTATCAAAAGTTTCGCCAATTAGGGAAGTTTTCAGAACTGCACCATTAGTCACCGATTCTTTCTGGGTGGTATAGTTGGAAAACTATGTAAATTTTTATTACTTTTTAATCATTTTTAGTCAACTAATGGTTTTAGGTAATTGAATTTATCTTGACGATTGCAGTTTATGCCAAAACTAAAAATACTTGGCGCAAGGAAAGTAAAAAAGCTTTATGAATAATTTGAGTAAGCCTAAAGCGTTAATTACTGGGGCAAGTAGCGGAATTGGCAAGGCAACAGTTTTAGAATTTGCTAAAGCTGGGATAGATGTAGCTTTAGTGAGCCGCTCTGTAGATAAATTAACCGCCGTTGCCAGCGCAGCCGAAGCTACAGGAGTAAAAGCTAAAGCTTACGAGCTAGATTTGGCAAAAGTTGAGCAGGTACGCGAACAAATCCAATTAATTGCTTCAGACTTTGGCGGCATTGATATTTTAGTTAATAATGCCGGAATCGGTTACATTGGAACGTTGAGCGAAACACCTTTAGCAGACTGGTTAATGGTAATTAATCTCAATCTTACAAGTGTATTTCAGTGCATTGTCGGCATACTGCCAACGATGAGAAGTCGCGGAGGGACAATTATTAATATTGCCTCAATTGCAGGTAAACAACCATTTCCCGGTTGGGGAGCTTATAGCGTTAGTAAAGCGGGATTAATTGCCCTATCTAAAACTGTAGCCGCCGAAGAACGCGATCGCGGCATTAGGGTTACAGCTATTTGTCCTGGAGCGGTAGATACAGAACTATGGGACACGCTGGAATCAAATTTTGACCGCAAAGCAATGTTAACGCCGCAAACCGTCGCTCAATCAGTTTTGCATACAGCACTATTGCCTAAGAGTGCCGTAATTGATGAATTGACATTAATGCCCAGCGCCGGAAGCTTATAAATGAACACTAATAGCGATCGCGCCGAATCTTTTTTAATTTCTGACATGAGAGAATCTATGGACGGACAAAATTCTTTAAATCTTAACCTTTCAACTAGACCTGATCGCAACACTCAAAACGGTAAAGAACCGAATTTACAGCCGCCGTCGGAAGACCTCAACGGGCCAATGATGGAAGCGGTGCGGACGTTGTTATTGGGTGTAGGGGAAGATCCAGAGCGAGAGGGATTGTTAAAAACTCCTAAGCGCGTCGCTGAAGCGATGCGATTTTTGACTAGCGGCTACAACCAATCTTTAGAAGACTTGGTTAACGGAGCAATTTTTGATGAAGGGCATAATGAGATGGTACTGGTTAGAGATATCAGCACTTTTAGCCTCTGCGAACATCATATGTTGCCATTTATGGGCAAAACCCATGTTGCCTATATTCCCAATCAAAAAGTAGTAGGTTTAAGCAAATTGGCGCGAATTGTCGAGATGTATTCTCGACGCTTGCAAGTGCAGGAGCGGTTAACCCGTCAAATTGCTGAAGCAGTGCAGACTATTTTAGAACCAAAGGGAGTAGCAGTTGTGATTGAAGCAAGTCATATGTGTATGGTCATGCGCGGCGTACAAAAGCCTGGTTCTTGGACAGTTACAAGTGCAATGGTAGGCGTTTTTCAAGATGAGCAAAAAACCCGCGAAGAATTTTTTAATCTAATTCGCCATCAAGCAGCATTTTTCTAAAGTAACGAGCAATTGATCAGCGCTACCAAATTTTGTATCCCTATTAAATAAGACAAAATCTATATTTCCCCCCCTTTTCTAAGGGGAGTCAAAAAGCGGTGTAGCTGAACCTGACCGCTTTATTGACTTGGGCTAGGGGGGATCAAAACTATCGCTACCACAGCAAAACTTTCCTCTAAGTCAACTGCTCAAACAAAGCCGCTAAGACCACATTAGAAAATAAAAAGCCTTCTGGATCGGTTAATTGAGCATACTCTGAACTTTCTATATCTACAAATTCTATCCAACCTTGCTTTTGGTAAGGTTGCAAACACCGCTCTATTTTTTCTCTAGTAGCTGCACCAAATAACTGACTTAAAATAGATAAATTCACCCCTTCTTTAAGACGCAACCCCAACATCAGCGTTTCTAACAACATCTCCTCTACAGGTGTTGACGGGCAATCTATAACCCCACAAGCCGCCGCGAGTTCTCCCACCCAGTCGTAGTATTCGGTAGTCTTGCGGGGTCTTGTATAACGCTGTCCTTTCACATAGCTAGTTGCACCCATACCAAAGCCATAATAAGAGCGATTTTCCCAATAAACTCGATTGTGACGGCATTGATACCCCGCCAAAGCATAGTTAGATATCTCGTAATGTTCGTAACCTGCGGCGGTGAGAATTTCTCTACTTTGACGGTACATTTGGGCTGTAAGTTCGTCAGTAGGTAACGGCGCTACACCTGGTTTATAATATCTGCCAAAAGCTGTAACTGGCTCGATGGTTAGATCGTAAATAGAAATATGGTTTGGGGCAGTTTTTACCGCCGCCAGTAAGGATTCTTGCCATTGAGCTAAAGTTTGGTGTGGTAAACCAGAAATTAAATCTAAGCTAAAACTTGGTATGTTTACTTGACGAATTGTGTCTATAGATTGCCAAATATCATCAACAGAGTGCGATCGCCCACAAACTTGTAATAACTCGCTCTGAAATGCTTGTACTCCCATACTCACCCGGTTTATCCCAGCATTTACATAGCCCTGCAACTGTTCTAAATCAAAGGTTCCGGGATCTATTTCCATCGATATTTCTGCCGAGGAAGATAGCCCAAATTGCTGAACGAGAGTTTCTATAATTTGGGTAATTTGATTTGCTGACAGTAACGAAGGCGTACCACCGCCAAAAAACACTGTCTCTAACGGTTTGCCGATATTTGGAGTAATAGCAATTTCTCGCGTGATTGCGCGAACATAATCAGAGATACTACGAGAATTTTCACCTCTTTTGCGATCGCCTACCACTTTTACTGGAAAATCACAGTAAAAGCACCGTCTCCTACAAAAGGGGATATGCACGTAGGCGGAACTAGGAATTTCTATAATTAGAGGCTCAAAAACTTGTTTTAATTCGCTTAACACCTTAACTTAACTGGCGATCGCCAAGCTTAAACTTAATTAATAATTTAACTTTGGCTCTCATATATTAAAAGTCTTTGGACTTTTTTAAGAACCCATAATTTATATTTACGCCGATACTCATTCTAACCAACGCTTAAAAGAGTAAAAATACTATCATAGAACAATATCAAATTGGTTGATTAATCTTCTAGTCAGAAATTACAACCGAATTATTCAAGTGGCTAAAACCATGCTTGATGCAATTATAATCCTTTCATTTATCATAGCAGGAGCCGGAATCGGCTTCTACAGCCTCGAATTATTACCCATATCAGTCCAACAGCAAGTTACAAACGAAGATGCGCTGCGATCAATCGTTGGCGTGTTTGGCGCGGTTATTGGCGGCGCGGTGGGCTTGAGTTTCCAAATTACCTATCGTCGTTTGGAAACCAAAGTTAGAGAAATGCCTGTCGATGTTCTCCTAACTCGCGCCATCGGTTTAGTAGCAGGCTTATTGATCGCAAACTTAATGTTAGCGCCGCTATTTTTGTTGCCAATTCCTGAAGACTTTGCTTTTATTAAACCTTTAGTCGCTATTCTTGGTAGTTTCATCTCAGCATTTTCAGGGATTAGTTTAGCCGATACTCACGGACGGAGTTTTTTGCGGATCATTAACCCCAATACTGTTGAATCTATGCTAGTAGCTGAAGGTACACTCAAACCTTCTATTACTAAAGTGTTAGACACTAGCTGTATTATTGATGGTCGTATAGAAGCCTTGTTAGAAACAGGATTTTTAGAAGGGCAGATTTTAGTACCTCAGTTTGTCTTGCAAGAATTACAGCAACTAGCAGATGGGGCAAAAGATTTAAAAAGAGTCCGAGGACGACGGGGTTTAGACATTCTCAACCGCATTCGAGAATCTTACCCAGAACGCATCATTATTAACTCTACAGACTACGAAGATATCCCAACGGTAGATGCCAAGTTAGTCAGATTCGCCCAAGATATTAACGGTACGCTTCTAACTAACGATTACAATCTATCTAAAGTTGCCAGCGTCCAGAAAGTTCCGGTTTTAAATGTCAACGATTTAGTCAATGCTGTTCGTCCTAGCTATCTCCCCGGTGACAATATAGACATCAAAATTCTCAAAGAAGGTAAAGAAGCAAGTCAAGGTATTGGCTACTTAGAAGATGGCACAATGGTTGTGGTAGAAGAAGGTAGTCCTTTTGTGGGCGCAGAAGTGCGAGTTGTTGTAACTAGCGCTTTGCAAACTTCCGCCGGGAGAATGATTTTTGCCAAAACTCAAGCCTCAGCTTTGGCTTAGTATGGTACGTCAAAATAGAGTAAAGTCTTGCGACAGGTGTAGTCTAACTGTACCGATTTTATACAGAGTTAAAGACAAAGAACGGGGAGAATGGTTTTTTATCTGCGATTTCTGTTTGCCTATAGTTAAACAAAATAACCCTCATTATGCCTATGGCGGTACTTGGAAAGCTCAGAAAAAGCTGTAGATAAGCTTATTGCAATACAGTTTTAGAGACAATGCGCGTTTTTTTGCGATCGCTCTCTGACAATTCTTCCCCCGCTTGCAACCTAGTGGCGCTAGTTTGCAAAACTGTAGCGGCATTTTTATCACCCATTTGCAAGGCTGTTTTAGCGGCAGTTTGTAGCAGTGTAGCCGCCCCGGATCTGTCGCCTTGAAGCAATTTTGCTTCCGCCATCTGGGTTTGCCGATACTTCGCCAAAGCTAAAATATTTGTCTGTACTTGGGGATTAATTTGCGGTTGATAATTGCTGGCAATATTAGCCTCTACAGCAACAATCTCTGAAAGTAACCCCGATTTATTTTGAAACGGATCGTCGTAACGTACCTGCAATTGAGCGATTTCTTGCTTGCCTTGGAGTAGTTTACCTATATAGATATTTGCCAGCACTACGCGGCTAATATCCTTTGATAAGTCTCCCAGCCTCACCGCCAATTGTCCATTAGCTTCTTGCGTACTAGATAATTCAATGGTATCAGGAGACACCTGAGCAATGGGCTTCAACTCGGCTAAACGCACATTTGTCCCTAAAGAAAACAACAAGTAAGCATTAGTTAAACCAATGGACTGAATGCTACTAAATAACTGTCCAAATTCTTCTTCTACACGATTAGCTTCTTCAATATAAGACAGCTTTCCCCCAGCTACATCAGCAATTTTTTCTAAAATATCTTGGTTCCAATGGTCGCCAAAGCCTAAAGTGTTTAAAGTTAGATTGTATTCGGCGGCTAACTGGGCAAAGTTCAAACAACGCTTGTCGTCTCCGTGTTCATTTTCGCCGTCAGTTAGCAAAAAAGCTTGAGAAATTGCTTCTTTTTTGCCTTTTCCTAATTCCTCAATCCCTAACTTCATCCCTTCATCGATGGCTGTACCTCCATCAGCTTTAAGCTTGTTAATCTGTGCCTTAATTGCCTCTGGATCTTCTACTAATTGATTGGGTATTAATACTTTGGCGCGGTGATCGAATACTACTATCGACAGGCGATCGCGATAAGTTAACCTGTCTACTATGCGATTAGCGGCTCGTTTGACCGTTTCTATCGGTCGTCCTTTCATCGAACCGCTACGATCAAGGATTAAGCATAAGTTTAGCGGCACAGTGCGATCGCCTCTAGGAGAAACTGCACTAATTGAAATTGCTAACTGACGCTGACTATTTA
>CAJQOK010000507.1 GCA_905479905.1 uncultured Aliterella sp. | reverse complement strand
TTAATAGCACCGCCCCAGCAATAGTAGTTGCAATAATTGTTAGCCCAATAACTACGGGGTAAGCAACAGATAAATTAAATTTGCCTAAAACTAATATATAAAAAATGGTACTAATCCCGTAAGCACAGATCCCGCCGAATAAGTAAATGTTGATTAAATTGCCAGAAGATCCTAACTTTAAAAGCGTTTGAGCCGTTGTACCTAATGCAACCGTAACTAAAATCAGCAAACCAAAAAACCATTGGTTATTCATAGCGATCGCCTAGGATAATTAATAAAAATGCTAGTTTAGCAGCATTTTTGTTTACAAATAACTTTACTACTGTCAAAATCTATTAGTTCCCTACCCGTTGGATAAGGTGTTTGTACCCATTTGCCAGCGAGTTTTTCCCACCATCTCAGGGGATGGGGTAAAGTAGCGACTTGAATGCTACAACACCCTAAAAGCCATGCTCCAACTACATCAGTATGCAAACCATCACCAATGACAATTACTTGTTTTGGTTTTAGCTGCATCTGAGCAACGGCTTTACGAAAAGCAGGGGGAAAAGGCTTTTTAGCTGGGCTAATTGCCGGAATATCCAGGCGATTAGACCAATACTCTACTCGATAGCGCCGTTTGCCATTTGACAAGATAAAAAATTTAAGTCCAGCTAACTTTGCTTGAATAATCCAATCTTCCGCATTAGGTGCGATATAGCGATCGTCTTCGGAAATAATGGTGTTATCTAAGTCGAGAATCACTCCCCTAATACCAGTGAATTTAAGTAATTCAATGTCGATATCCGCTAGAGTATAAGCTTTCCTTGGCAAGGAGGCGGAGTTTTTTAACCGAGGGCGGTTAGCACCTTGGATGAGCTTACGCACCCCTGAAGCTATTAAGGTAGTAACTTTTTGAAAATTGCTCGTTAACTTATTTTTCAATTTTGCCCTCCGCCTTGATTAAACATTTATTCGATCCATCCTTGATTTTTCAGTAGCAATATTCCCAAGCAGGTAATAATCCAACCGACTACGGTTAGTAATATGGGCAAGTCACGTAATAAAACTTCGTCTGGTCTTTCACTGCGTCCGCCTTGCTCAATACCAGTTTTGCTATCAAGCGCAATTTCTTGAGGATCGCTAATTAGCTGATAGCGAAAAATTCCGTACAAGACGAAGGGCAAAGTAAGCAGCATCCAAGGCGTAGAAGCACCGCGAACCGCCGGACCCGAACTCCAAAGAGCGTAAGTCACGACAGTAGTTGTTGTAACTACATTCTCCATTCGATGCAGCAACGGCAATGAGTAGCGTTTGAGTACCGATCGCGTAGTCCCACCGCGCAAAGTCAACAACCGCAATTCAGCCTTACGCTTTTCTACGGCTAAAAACAACGCCAACATTGCCGTACAAAGTAAAAACCAAGGGGATAATGTAATATTAGTTGCTGCTGCCCCTGCATAAGCTCTTAATACAAACCCTGTAGCGATCGCTCCAATGTCTAAAATTACTACCCGCTTGAGTTTGAGATTATAGGCAACTTGCAGCAGGGCGTAAGCTGCGATCGTTACTCCTAATTGAGGCGACTTCAAATAGCCAACAGTCAGCGCTCCCCCTAATAAAGTTGCTGCCATTATCCAGGCAGCAGGAATACTTACAAGTCCCGCAGCAATGGGACGATTGCACTTGACCGGATGCTGGCGATCGGCTTTTACATCTACAATATCGTTGATTAAGTAAAATGCGCTAGAAGCAGAGCTAAATAACGCTAGCGCCAATAAAGCACCGAGCAAAGATTGACTATTGAGGTTGAAGCTAAATAATGGTGCAGCGAACACCACTAGATTTTTTGTCCACTGTCGCGGTCTTAAAGCTGCTAGATAAGGGAAGTTTATTAATTTGACTGTGCTAGACATTATCTTTTCACCAGTGGAGTTTGTCGTCGCTCTATAAGCTAGTTTTCGGCTTGTTTAGGGTTAAGGCAATAAAGCAGAGCGCAGATTAAATATTAAAAATACTTACTTATTATTAACTCATCAATAATAATATTTATTATTACAGATGGCAAGAAATTCATCGTATTGTAAAGATTTGGTGAAGTATGATTATCAACACTGCACACAAACACTTAATGATTTATGCTTGACAAACTGCGCTTATTTTTTGCTTGTTTAAGTTAGACTATTGCAAATTAAATAGCAACAAAGTTAAGTTCTTCTTTTAACAAGTATTGGCTGTTCAAATAAAAACATTATTTGGAGACAATAGTATATACAAACAAATTTTATTAACAGCAAATTTCCATAAGTTTACTGTTTAAGCAGGCGAAAAATTTTTCTGAAAAGTCTACTTTAGCTCGTTACAAAGTTGTCGGGCAAAAACATTAAAACTATCCAAACTGGCAGCAACTACGAATAGATGAATGCAAAGAAAATGATAAGAAATCGGCTATCTACACTTGGAATTAATCGACAAACAGGAATTGATATTAGCGATCGCATCCGCCGCCAATACTGGCAAGATATTTTAATTATCGTAATGTTAGCGATCGCTGCCGCTCTAGCCTTAAATTACGCAACCGGGCTAATAAATCCAATAGTTTATCGTGAGAATAATATTTGGTTTGATTCAGACCCTAAGCGGGTTTTCAGCAATATGAGCGATATCGGCGGAAACCACTATCGCACCAAAGTTCACCCGATATTTTCCTTAACGACGTTTCCACCAGTGTATTTGCTCAAACTTACAGGGTTAGAGACTATTGCCGCGATTCGTGCGTTAGTTTCAGTTGTAGCCTGCTTATGGATTAGCGCCTTATACACACTTTTAAGGCTGATTGGTATCCGCCGATTTGATTGTGCGCTATTTAGCATCCTCGGAGCAACCAGTGCTGCTGCCATATTTTGGTTTACCGTACCAGAAACTTATCCTTTCGGTTCTTTGAGTATTTTACTAGCTCTATGTTTTGCGGCCATTGTCGAGCAGCGCCAAGCGTCACAGTTTTGGTATGTAATAGTTAGCGCTCTAACCTTAAGCATGACCACAACCAATTGGCTATTAGGTATTATTACTACCGCAGTAAACCATCCCTGGAAGAAAGCATTACAAATTACCGTCAATGCCTTTTCGCTGATAGTCATATTATGGTCTGTGCAAAAGGCTATATTTAAAAGCGCAGAGTTTTTTTTAGGCGATCGGCAAGAAAAACAATTTTTACTTCTATCAACTTCGGGAGGCCCATTACAAGTGTTGAAGTCTTTTGTGGCTCACACTATGGTGATGCCAGCCTTCAGTATAGTATCGAATAAAATCAAAAACCCCAACGGACTCATACTAATTAGTCAAACTTCCGCACCGGGATCGGGTAGTATTTGGGGTCTGGTTGCCGTTGGCTTGTGGACGGCATTATTGGGCTTAGGCTTGTGGGGTTTTTTTGCTACCAAAAAGCATTTCAAACTACGCCTAATTTTAGGAACATTTCTGCTAGCACAGCTATTTTTACATATACTGTACGGCAGTGAGACTTTTTTATATTCGCTTCATTTCATCCCGTTATTAATAACATTAGCTGCTTTTAGTCTATTGACTCCGGCTCGTTTAGTGGCGTTAGGACTAGCTGGGGCTTTAATCGTCTGTGCAGGAATTAATAATGGTTTGCAGTTTAAGCAAGCAACAGATTTTCTGCAAAACCGCGCTCTAAATCCCGACAAAATCAGTCAAAAGCAACAGCGCTCTACCCAATTGTGGGGGCGCGATGCAGCTACAGTGGTATTGGCTGCGCCTAGTATGGAGGAAGTGGGTCGAGCTTACCCCTAGGCTTGGTAGCTTGGGCTTGGGCGAAAGGTCGAATAATGGTGGCGACGCGCGCAAGCGCTGCTGCAAGCAATCGCATCTTTTAGCCTAGATACGCTAATCTATTCCTAATTGGCGCAAAGGAAACAGCGATGAATTGGTGGCAACGACTGAAAAAAAATCCTCTAGCCCGTTTTGGGGCAGTATTGCTGTTAATTTTCTATATATCAGTATTTGCGGCGGATTTTGTTGCCCCTTACGATCCTTACGATGCTCAAGCAAATGGCTCTTTATTGCCGCCAACTACAGTTTATTGGAATGACGAGGCGGGGTTTGGGCCTCATGTTTATCCTACAACTCAGGGGAAGACAGATTTGGACTCGGGCGATCGCAAATTAATTGTAGATCGTCAAAAACCTGCCTGGTTGCGTCTTTTTGTCCAAGGTGCGCCTTATCAAATGTTTAAGTTTAGTCTGCCTTTACCTCCCACCTTTGCGGAAGTAGAAATATTTGGCGGTATTCCTGGCAATTTGCACCTATTTGGAACTTCAGGAGACGCAAAGTTTAATCTCCT
>CAJQOK010000506.1 GCA_905479905.1 uncultured Aliterella sp. | reverse complement strand
TGACAAGTGCGATCGCAATTTTTGATATTGATGGGGTTGTGCGCGATGTCGGAAATTCTTATCGTCGGGCTTTGGCGGATACAGTAGAACGTTTTACGGATGGGTATCGTCCTACAGAATTAGATATAGATACCCTAAAATCTGAAGGAGTTTGGAATAACGATTGGGAAGCTTCTCAAGAATTAATTTCCCGTTATTTTCGCGCTTTAGGAAACCCGATTGAGACAGACTACCAAGAAATTGTTACTTTTTTTCAATCTCGCTACCGAGGGGAAGATGATAATAATTGGACTGGTTATATCTGCAATGAACCCTTATTGCTACAACCAGACTATTTAGCAGAACTAACTAATGCTGGCATTCCTTGGGGCTTTTTTAGCGGTGCAACCCGCGCTTCTGCAAACTATGTGTTATCAAAACGCCTGGGTTTGCAGTCTCCTTTACTAATTGCGATGGAAGATGCCCCTGGTAAGCCCGATCCTACCGGACTTTTTGCCGCAGTAGAGCAATTAGAGCAAAAACATAATCTTGACAAAATGCTGCCTGTAGTGTACGCGGGTGATACTGTAGGCGATATGTATACAGTAGAAAAAGCGCGGAGTCTTTTTCCGCAAAGACAATGGATTGGTGTAGGCATTCTCCCACCTCACGTCCAAACCACAGAACAACGCCGTAGCGACTATACCGAAACTCTAATAACGGCAGGTGCGGCAATTGTTTTTGATAACATTCAAGAACTTACACCCGCCGAGATTTCACAGTTATTATTACTGTAATTTTTGGAACTTTTCTAAAGCTGCAACCATTTTTGAGGGCCAACGGCGCACTTTAACCACCCAGTCTAAATCTTTGTAACGTTTGTCTAGTCCAACAGCAGCAACCCAGTTACTTTCGGCTTCGCCTTGGTTTCCTTGTTCCCAATAAGCGGCGGTTAAAGCCGCTCGCATATCAGCGAAATTAGGGTATTTGCGGACTATATTTCTCATGTTACGGATAGCTTCACTGGTTTGACCATCTTGATACAGAGCGATCGCATAATTAGCCCTTGCAAAGGCAAAATTGGGCGCTAAATCGGCAGCAGTACGATAATCGGCGATCGCTTTATCCCAATTCCCTAAACCAGCTTCCGCATTACCGCGATTGTTATACGCCATCGCGTCTTTAGGATCGAGTGATAAAATTTTGTTATAGTCGGCGATCGCTTCATCCCACTTTCCCAAACCTTCCAAAGCTGTACCGCGATTAAGATAGGGGTCTGTAGCTGTAGGTGCAAGTTCGATTGCTTTATCAAAATCGGCGATCGCATCCGTTAATTTATTTTGACTAATACGCGCGTTTCCCCGATTGCTGATGGCGGCGGGATTGTCGGGAAATTGCTCAATAATTTCTGTCCAATAAGTTTCGGCGGTGGCAAAATCTCCAGCATTGGTAGACTTAATTGCTTTTTGCGCTAAAGTGTCTAGCTGTTGCAGTTGTTCTGGGGTAGGTTTGGTTTGCGCCAATGCGCGATCGCACTTGCCAAATAATAGACATACACAAAGTAAAACAATCGAAATTAAACGCATCATAGTAAAGATAACTGTTGATTTGGAGGGGTAAAACCCAAGTGTTTGTAAGCGGCGGCGGAAGCAATTCGTCCGCGAGGAGTACGATTTAAGTAGCCAATTTGCATCAAATACGGCTCGTACACTTCCTCTATTGTCTGCGTATCTTCTCCTGTTGCAGCAGCCATTGTCTCTAAACCTACTGGGCCACCGTTAAACTGTTCGATCATCACGCTTAACATCTGTCTATCTGTCCAATCTAAGCCGCAAGGATCGACCTGGAATAGCTCTAAAGCTTCGGCGGCTATGGTTTGATTGATTATTCCAGCGTTTTTGACCTGGGCGTAGTCTCGCACCCTTTTTAACAATCTGTTGGCAATTCGAGGAGTTCCGCGCGATCGCCTAGCAATTTCTTCTGCGCCATCGTCGGTAATGGGGGTTTGCAATAGTTGGGCGGTGCGTAAAACAATCAAAGTTAGTTCGTCATGGGCGTAAAACCGCAGGCGTTGAATTAAACCAAAGCGATCGCGCAAAGGTGAAGATAGCGCCCCTATCCTTGTTGTTGCCCCTACTAACGTATATTTTGGTAATGGTAAAGAGCGAGTTTTGGCACTAGAACCTTTACCAATAGTTATATCTAAGCGAAAGTCCTCCATTGCTGGATAAAGTATTTCCTCTGTCATCCGCGATAACCGATGAATTTCATCAATAAATAAAACATCGCCAGGTTTGAGACTATTTAACAGCCCAACAATATCTCGCGGACGTTCTAAAGCTGGCGCGCTGGTAATTTTGCAGTCTACCCCCATTTCTGAAGCTAAGATCAGCGACATGGTTGTTTTTCCAAGTCCTGGAGGGCCGTATAGTAGTAAGTGATCTAAGGTTTCGTTTCTGCCAAGAGCGGCTTTAATGGCAATGTCGAGAACTTCTTTTAGCTCTTTTTGTCCAATATAATCAGCAAAGCGATGAGGGCGAATGGTGTCTTCTTGCTTGCCTTTTTCGTCGGCGGTAACTTCGGGTTTTAGTAAAGGCTGAGATACAGGGCGATCGCGTTTTACAAATTCAGAGCGCTTTTTGTGGGGTTCGTTTGGATCTTGTTTTGAAGAAATAATTGCCATATTGCCAGCTATGAGCCTTTTTTAGCTTGATTAGGGTGCAATAAAAAATTTTGCTTAGTAAATATAATTAGAGTCTTTAAATCTTATGCTTGCCAAAAGAATTTTACCTTGCTTAGATGTCAACGCCGGACGAGTAGTTAAAGGAGTTAATTTTGTTAATCTCATCGATGCTGGTGATCCGGTGGAACTTGCGAAAGTTTACAACGAAGCTGGGGCGGATGAATTGGTATTTTTGGATATTACGGCAACTCATGAAGGACGAGACACAATTATTGATGTCGTTTACCGGACTGCGGAACAGGTTTTTATCCCCTTAACTGTTGGTGGTGGTATTCAATCATTAGAACATATTAAAAATTTGTTAAGGGCGGGAGCCGATAAAGTTAGTATCAATTCCGCCGCCGTGCGCCAACCAGACTTAATTAACCGCGCCAGCGATCGCTTTGGCAATCAGTGTATTGTTGTCGCTATTGATGCCAGACGCAGACAAGATCCGGCAAATCCCGGCTGGGATGTATACGTGCGCGGCGGACGCGAAAACACAGGGTTAGATGCTTTCCTTTGGGCAAAAGAACTCGAACAACGTGGCGCTGGTGAGCTATTAGTTACAAGTATGGATGCTGATGGTACGCAAGCGGGGTATGACTTAGAATTAACACGCCAAATCGCATCTTCGGTACAAATTCCTGTAATCGCCTCTGGGGGTGCGGGAAATTGCGAACATATCTATCAGGCGCTTACTGAAGGCAAAGCAGAAGCGGCGCTACTTGCTTCATTACTACATTACGGACATCTTAGCGTTGCTCAAATCAAAAATTACCTGCGCGATCGCTCTTGTCTTGTTCGGGCAGCTTGACAAAATCCCCATCGCTGCTGACTTATTGTACTTATGTTAAGCTAGATTAATAAGTTTAATTTTCTTAATATATGCTCGTTTCTATATTAGTTTTTGATGTGGCGCTGGTGGCGTGGTCGCTGCACCTCATGGATGCGGCAGTACAGAAGCGAGAATTTTCTTTAATGTTAGCCGGAACTTTAGTTGCTTTTTCGGCAGCAGCAATGCTGGTAGTTTATTTTCTGATGCACAACTGCCTTAATTATTTAATGAATATTAATTAATAAACTAAGAATTTTTATTAAAAGCCTTGACAAGCAAATAATTATTGAGAGACAATAGCAAAGGACTACAAGGGGTTATAGCTCAGTTGGTAGAGCACCTCCATGGCATGGAGGGGGTCTGCGGTTCGAATCCGCATGACTCCACTTAAACAAATTGATTAATTTTAGACTTTCTGCACAGGAAGGCAGGATTATTGAGCTTTAGTTACCTTGCGAAAACTAATAATTTCAAAGGATATACCATGACAAAAATTGCCGAAATTGCAAATTATGCTCAGACAAGTGCCGAAAAGCTAGGTATAGACAAATTTGATATTTACGGTTCCTCGGTGGATGAAACTAGCGTTCAAGTAGATACGGGTGAACCAAAGCAAGTTAAAGCCTCAAACCGTTCTAGTGTAATGGTCAGGGTTTGGAATAAGGACAATACAATGGGAGTGACTAGCACTACCAATGTAGACCCCAAAGGACTAGAATTAGCTTTAAAAACTGCTTACGAAGCCAGCTTTTTTGGAGTTAAAGACAACATCCCCGATTTTAGCCCCGAAGCAACTACGCCTCTTAGTGGTGAAACTCAAGAAACTGCCACACAAGTGCCAGTATCAGAACTGATTGAAACCCTAGTTGAAGCTGAAAGTGAACTATTATCGGCTCATAGTGCGATCGCCAGCGTACCTTATAATGCTCTTGCCCAACGAGATATTAATCGATTTTATCTCAATAGTGCGGGGGCTGTTCGCAATGAAGCGCGTTCTTATACCTCAATTTATCTTTACACCAAAACTGAGCAAGAAGGCAAAAAAACTCGCAGTGCGGGAGCTTTTCGCATTAGTCGCAGTCTGCCTAAACTTGACATTTCTGCTTGCTTAAAAGAAGCTACAGAAAAAACAATTAGCCATTTAAACTACGAAAAAGTTAAAACAGGCAAATATCGAGTGGTTTTCTCACCTGATGCTTTTTTGAGCTTAATAGGGGCATTTTCTAACCTTTTTAACGCTCAAAATATTCTCGACAAGCAAAGCCTTTCAACTCCCGAATCTCTAGGAAAGCAAATCGCCTCGCCTTTGCTTTCCTTTGCTGATGATGCTTTGCATCCTGATAACGTAGCGACAGAAACCTTTGATGGTGAAGGTACGCCCACACGGAGATTGCCAATAATTACTGACGGCGTGTTGAGCAACTTTATTCACAGCGCGGGTACAGCCAAACGCCTAAATGCTCAACCTACCGGACACGCTAACATCGGTGCAAAAGTATCGGTTAGTCCTCACTTTTACCACGTTTTTTCCGCAGCGACGCAAGGGCAAGAATATAGCTTAGATAGCGCCGATAATGTCATATTTATCGACAACTTACAAGCCCTTCATGCGGGAGTAAAAGCCCTACAAGGCTCTTTCTCTTTGCCTTTTGATGGCTGGATTGTAAATAACGGTAAGCTAACGAGTATTGAATCGGCAACGGTAGCTGGAGATATTTTAGAACTGTTCCAATCGATTATTTATATTGAAAAGGAAGCAGAACTAACCCCTGGCGGCGTTTGTCCTAGAGTTTGGGTTGATAACTTATCAATTACCGGAGAATAATTGTAAAACAAATGCTAGAGACGTTGCACCGCAACGTCTCTACAGACTACCTTAATGTTCAGTTGGGGAAGGCGCTAACTGGTTTGTAGGGCTATTATCCGCGAAAGATTGCCAGTTATCTAAAACGTCTTTCAAACAACTAGCTATAGGTACAGCAATTAGTAATCCTAGTAATCCCGCTACTTTTGTTCCTACCGCCAAAGCGGCGACAATTCCCACCGGACTTAAACCTGTAAAACTTCCTAGTAGCCGAGGCGCGATCGCTTGATCGATAGTTTGATCGACGATTACCGCTACAACTATAGTTTTTACGCCTAACCAAAAGTCATGAGAAGCTACAAGCAGACTAACTAAGCTAAAACCCAACACATCACCAAAGGGAATTAAAGTTAGTACGGCGATCGCTAATCCGAAAACTAACCCAAAGGGAACTTTTAAGACTAAAAACGTTGAAGTCATCGCTACCCCAACTAAACACGCTAAAGCTATTTGGGCGACAAAGTAGTTTTGAAAGTTTTGCTGGAGAGATTGTTGGATGGCGATCGCAACTTGCGGCGGCAACCACTTAAATAAGTAAGCCCAAATCCTTGCTCCGTCTAATAATAGGTAAAAAGCCAAAACTATAGTTAGCACCACCTCAGAAACGCTATCAACCGCCCCTACGGCTAAAGTTATAAAGTTTTCTGCCACTGATTGCAATTCTTCTGGCAAGCGATCGGTTAGTTGAGTTGCTAGTTGATTAAAATTGATTGGTAAATTCCGCGCTGCTGCCCAATTGTTGAGGCTTTTTAATTCTTGAGTCCCCGACTCAATCCATTTCGGTAATAGTAGCAAGCTTTCGTTAAATTGCTCTAAAAGAATTGGGATTAAAGTAATACTCAGAGCAACCAAAAGGGCTACACTAACTAGAAAAACTAATACAACGGCATAAGTACGTTTAATTTCCCGTTGCTGAAGAAACTGCACAGGATAGTTTAGTACAAACGCCAGCACCGCCGCCAAGACAAAAATAGTCACCAGTGGTTGAAAGTATTGAATAACTTGCAGCAAAAGCCAACCATTAAACACAACTATAGGGAAGGGTAAGCCCAGTTTTAACCACCGATCGACTTTAGGAGAAGCTGTCATTTATATTCGTAATCGCATCTATATAACCCTATCTCGTTTAGCTGCTGCTAAGTGATAATTTCCAATTGCAACAAGTCCTCTAAACGGAGAGGTTGTTTTGAGACGAATGCCAAAAACGAGCAATGCTGATGCGTTTTTTGTCTTCCTCAACTCGATAAACAATGCGGTAGGGCTTTAAGATCAGTTGGCGAATGTTGGGAAGATCAAATTCAGGAACTTTCTGACCTTTAAAGGGAAACTGACTTAGTTCTTTGGTCTTTTCAATCAGGCTTTCCCCGACTCTCCTTCCCGCACTTGGGTTAGTTAGGGAAATATACCGGACAATCGCCTCTAAATCTCTAACAGCCTTTGGAGAGAGGATTACGGAGTAGTCCATGCTTCCATCATTTTCTCAACGGATTCAACCGACACCCCAAGTCCTCTATCTATTTCAGTCAAACCCTCTTTAACCGCAGCAATAAACTCAATTTCTTGCAGGATTTCGCGCAGTGATACTCCAGAGGGGAGGCGATTTATAAGTTCGATTGCTGCTTCCTTATCGCTCATTGCCGTTCGCCTATCAGTGAATGGACACCTAGCATTTTAACTCACTCCTAATCCTCACATCCATACTGAGTGATGTCGATCTCAAACAAACTATTCTTCTACAGTCTTATTTGCTTTACTTGCACGTTCTTCCGCATTTGCCATTACTTCAGCCATGTTTTCTACCATCTCGCCAGGGTACTTTTCTAACACTCTGGTAGATAAAGAAATTCGTCCTTTAGCTTCGTCTAAATCAATAATTACCGCTTTAAGTATTTGTCCTGGTTGAAACAATGGTGACAAAGACTCAATGAATTTTTGGCTAATTTGTTTAATGTGCAGTAAACCGCTTACACCTTCTAAATCGACAAACATACCAAAAGGCTTGATTCCAGTAATTTTTCCTTCTACCAATTGACCAATCTCTAATTGGCTAAAACTAGCCGAACGAGTTGCCAAACGATTAGAAAGTACCAGTTTATTGTTGCTCAAATCAACTTCTAAAAAACTAGCACTCAAAGTCTGACCTTTTAATTGGTCTAAATTCTCTCGTTCTAAAAGGTGCGATCGCGGAATAAAGCCCCGTACTCCCTGCACATCTACGGTTACGCCGCCCTTATTTACCCCCGTTACTCGCACTTGCATAGTTTGGCTATTTTCTTGCATCTCTACAAGACGGTTCCAAATTTGCTGAACTTCTAACTGGCGGCGAGAAACGGTAACTTGACCGTCTGCGTCTTGCTCTTTAATAATTACAAACTCTAATTCTTCTTGCAAGGGCAACACTTCGCTTAAATCTGTTACCGGACGTAAAGAGACTTCTTCGCTAGGAATAAAAGCCGCCGATTTGCCGCCAATATCTACATAAGCGCCATTATTTTCATACTGAAACACTTTGCCCTTAATAGTTTGCCCATTTTGAAACTGAAAATCTTGTTGTTCGAGGGCTTTGGCAAAATCATCCATTGAAAAGGCTGATTCGGTGGCGGAAGTAGATTTTGATTTAGAGTTCATAACATTAGCTTGTGGGGCAGTGAGGCAAAAATAATATTTATTTGCCAATTTTATATTTAAGCGCAAAAATTAGTTAGACAAATGCAGTTGAAACAACTCTTTGACCTGTTGTCAAGCATCTATCGCAGCCATTTTATTATAACTAGCCTGCGCGGCGCGTAAAAACTATGTTCCGCAGGGGAAGATCGATCGCAGGGTAAGATAAGCAACAGCAGCAGAAATCCCTAATCTCTAAAGTAGCGATAATTTTTTGTCCCACACCAATTTACCCTGATCGCGCAATTAGTTCGTACGTTTATCAAAACATGGTTCAATTCCACATTCAGCCTGATAGTGAGATTCCTTCTTCAACTCAATTGTTGAATCAAATTCGCTATGCGATCGCCTCAAGGCAATTTTCCCCCGGTCATCGCTTACCAAGCACAAGAGCTTTAGCAACACAAACGGGCTTACACCGCAATACTATCAGCAAGGTGTATCGCCATCTTGAAGAAGATGGATTAGTCGAAAGTGTTGCAGGTTCAGGTATTTACGTCCGCGCTCAAACTATTCGGCGTAACCCGGCTTTAATTCCTTTACTTGAACAATATCCCCAGGCTGATAAAATTGTCCAACAATCTTTAGATCAATTGCTACAGCAAGGTTGCTCTCTTAACCAAGCACGAGAGCTATTTTCTGCCGAAATCGATTGGCGATTGCGCTCGATTGCTCAAGTTATAGTTACAGTGCCAGAAGATGACATTGGCGCAGGAAAATTAATTGTTGAGGAATTAGAACAATCTTTAGGTATCCCCGTACAGCTAGTATCTTTAGAAGACCTAAAGAACATGGAGCAAATTGCGGGAACGGTTGTAACTACTAGGTATTTTATCGGTCAAACCGAAGAAATAGCGGCGCTTAAATCTGTCCGCGTTATTCCCATTGATATTTACAACTACGAACAAGAAATCAAACTCCTCAAAAAACTAACTAAAGATAGCTGTATAGGCGTTGTTAGCATTAGTTCGGGCTTGCTAAGATCGGCTGAAGTAATTATTCATAGTTTACGCGGAAGCGAACTACTGGTACTTACTGCCCAAATAGGAGATGCTTACAAGCTAAATGCCATTGTCAAAAGCGCTCAGGCAATTATTTGCGATCGCCCTAGTTTTGCTACGCTCAAATCCGCCGTTCAAGCTGTTAGAGAAGACATTATTCGTCCTCCCCAGTTAATTTGTTGCGAAAACTTTGTGGGGACAAAATCTATTGATTTGCTCAAACGCGAGCTTGGTTTGGGGTAGAAGTTATCAGCTTTTTTAGATAAATGCAGTGACGAACGCTGTGACTAAGGGGAGTTGTGAAACTATCGATAGAGTCAATTTTGCCATTCATGGGAGAAATCGCCCTTATCAAAGCTTCTTGCTCTACTTCTGTCCAGTTTCCGCGATAAAGTATTGCTATTCCCCCAGGTTTAATTAAAGGTAAAGCATATTCTGCACAAATAGCCGCCGAACCTACAGCACGAACAGTCGCCACATCATAAGCGTTGCTGTATTGGGGAAGTTTAGCCAAAGTTTCCGCTCGTGAAGTTAATGTTAAAGCATTGGGAATACTTAGTTCTGCCAGCAGTGTATCGAGAAAAGCAACTTTTTTGCGCGTAGAATCAACCAAAGTAACGGTAGAATCGGGCAAGGCGATCGCCATTGGCAAGCCGGGAAACCCTGCACCTGTACCAATGTCAATTATTTGGGGCTTTTTCAGCGCCAGCAACGGGACAATGGGTTGCAGCGAATCCCACAAATGTTTTTCCCAAAACTCTATTGGTTCAGTAATGCGCGTCAAATTAAATTGACTATTGCCTATAATTACTTGTTCGTAAACCTTTTGAAACTGGGATTTTTGGAAATCGTTTGGTTGCCAATTGATGGTTTTGAGCCATAAATCGGTCATTTCTGGTAATAAATTAGACATTTTGACTACACAATTTTTGCTGTTTTCCCATTGCCATAGAAAACTTGTTTTTTTCTCAAGTAAACCTCGTGCAGACAAGTCAATTACGATTGGCAATTATTTTATAGAGGTATTTGCCGAAGAATTCCCAAATATCATCTTAAATTAAAGATGGTAAAAACCTTATCATAAAATATATCTATTTCAAGGATTTATTGCCCAATCAATTCTTGAAAAAAGTAACATCGTTGCTTCACTGATTTTGAAAATTAGTAAATTTGAAACAATTAAGTAGAAAAAATCCCACTCCAAACAACTGTTATGAATAAAGCAAGCAAGTTCATCTTAAATTTTGCCATTGGATTTCTGCTTTTGTCAGTTTGTTCTCTCGGTTTTTTATTAACTTCTCACGCTCCGATGCCCATAGGTGGCAGCATTGCTAAAGTTGGAATTGAGGTAGGAAGTTCAACAGTTTATATTCCAGGCTATAAATTTGTTTGTACGACAAATAGACAACGAGCGCAATGCGGAGTCGATCTTCAAAGCAAGCCGCTAAAAATCATGCTTGTCTACACTGATACCGCTCGAAAGGGGGAGATTGCTCAATGTCAAGCCAACTACGCCGGAATAACGGAAAATTGTACAACTAATTTTCATTCCACTGTTATTGGCGGATGGTTGCCGGACGTTTCTATTAAAAATAATTTAGGTTTAAGCCCTCAGCAATTGCAAGAAGTGCAGAACAATAGCATTGTCACAAAATTAAGGGAAGACGAGTTGGAGATATTATCAATCGGACTAGCGATCGCTATTGGGTTTGTTATTGCTGCTTTCAGTTGGCTATATTTTAGTCAATTTGTGAAAGCGATCGCTATTGCTTTGACTGGTTTAATGATGTCTCGTATCAGTTTGGGCTGGCTTGGACGTATTTCATTTACAGTAGGGCAGAATTATGGATTAAGTCCAGATCAATTGAGTCAACTTGTCAGTTGGATGTCAATCATTACTGGCATTGTGACTATAATCATTACTGCCTACTTACTCTGGTCGCGTAGCAACCAATTTGTAAAAGGATTTGTTACTTTTATTAATGGATTGGAGATGTTTGCATTATCTTCGTACTTTTTCTTAGGTAGCCTTTTGGGACTTGGATATGCAGATTAGGTGAACCTAGGCTCTGATTTAAAAGCTACAAAATTTACCATCTTTAAAATTCTTAACAATTTACCAAAGGCTGTAGGAGAGGAACGCACTAATCTTACTTTCCAGCAACGGGTGAATGAGTAGATAATTCACCGCGATTTAAGTTCCAAGTGCGATCGCTAATAGCAAGTAAATCTCCAGGATCGTGAGTGACAATTAATAATGTCCAATCTTGTTTTAGCTTTGCCAGCAGAGCGACCAATTGCCGACGCATTGACCAATCTAAGCCTGCTGTCGGCTCATCTAACAGCAATAACGGGGGCTGGCGGATTAATTGTACAGCCAAAGCCAAACGGCGCTGTTGACCGCCACTCAAAGCCTGGGGTGAGGTATGAATAGATAATTGCTCTAGACCAACTTCGAGTAAAGCCTGCTTGACTCGTTCTGAGCCTAATTCTGGATGACCTAAACGTAGTTCTTCTAAAATTGTGCTACCGCAAAAATGGCGTTCGGGAAACTGAAAAACCAAGCCAGCCAACTGTTGTAATTGCTCGGATATCAGTTCTTGTTCGCGCCAAGAAATATTACCGGAAGTTGTTTCAACTAGCCCCGCTAAAATTTCTAGTAAGGTACTTTTCCCCGAACCACTAGCCCCGACAATTAACCCTAACTGTTTTGGGGCAAGTTCTAAGTTAATACCTTTTAGAATAGCTATAGAACTAGCTGGGGGGTGATAGGTCAAATTTTTGAGATAAAGCATGGGATAAAAAACTAGCTATTAATCAATTGTGGATAACAACGGCAACTTTCGGGCAACCTCCAACTATATTTATCGTCAAAGGTCTTGCTATCAATAAATCTTTAGCAATTTAGGTATAATTTTTAAACTATGAGAAACTATCGATTTTGGGGCGCGATTGCTACTACTACCTTATTAACACTAATAGCAACTAGCCCCAGTAAAGCCGCCGATCCTTTTCGGACGACAAACCCCCACCCTATAGGCGATCAAACCGAAGCGGCTTTTAAAGCTATATTTCAAGATGGTA
>CAJQOK010000505.1 GCA_905479905.1 uncultured Aliterella sp. | reverse complement strand
GGCGAAACGTGATGCACTTTCTAGCAGAAGCGGGAAATCCACCAACTTTAAAAGAGCGGATTGAGAGCTTATTTCAATTTGTTGCCAAAAATGAAGACCATATAGGCAAGCAAACTTTGCTGTGGATTGACTTTTGCCAACATAACGACTGGTCTGATAGCTCTACTAAAGAAAAGTTTAAAGAAGTAGATGAACAAACAATTTTAGCACTGGCTGATTATATGCAAATCACCGATAGAGTCATTATTGATCTGATTTTTAATTTGCTTTATGGCTTGATGTTGCGGCGGTTATTTGGAGAAGAAACTATTTCTTATACAGAACAAGGAGCCTTAGTAGGCAAGATGTTAGCTAACTACATGGGAGAGGAAATATGAAGGATGCACGACTTCTTCCCATACCCTTAAATAAAAAGTTAATTGGTTTAGTTATGGCGGCAATTGCGGCTACAAGTGCGATCGCTTACTATGGCATTTCGCAGTCAGGATTATTAACAAAATCGTCTCCAGAACCAGTGTTAACAACGCCTCCAGCTAAGAAAGTAACTGCTTTAGGGAGGCTAGAACCAGAAACCGAAACCATTAGCTTGGCGGCTCCGGTAGCTTTAGATGGCGATCGCTTAGAGCAATTATTAGTTACCGAAGGCGATCGCGTTAAAACTGGGCAAGTAGTAGCAATCTTAGATTCGCGCGAAGTCTTACGCGATCAATTGCAACAGGCCAAGGAGCAAGTAAAAAACGCCCAAGCAAAGCTCAATCAAGTAATTGCTGGGGCAAAAACTGGAGAAATTCAAGCGCAACAAGCAACGATTACTCAGTTAGAGGCAGAGTTAAAGGGTGGGAACGAAACTCAAAATGCAGCGATCGCCAGGTGGCAATCGGAAGTCCGTAATGCTAATGCTGAGTATAACCGTTTTGGGCAGTTGTACGGACAAGGTGCGATCGCATCTTCTAGTTTAGATAGCAAGCGCTTGGTAGCCGAGACAGCATCGGCGCAATTACGGGAAGCGATCGCTACCAAAAACCGTAGTTTGACAAGTCTGCAAGCTCAAATAAGTCAAGCTAAAGCTACCTTAAATGGGATTGCCGAAGTACGTCCGGTAGATGTGCAAGCGGCGCAAACAGAAGTAAAAAGTGCGGTTACGGCGGTTAAAGGCGCTCAAACGGCTTTGGATCGAGCTTATATCCGTTCGCCGATAGCAGGACAAATTCTTAAAATTCATACCCACCCTGGAGAAAAACTCAGTGATGATGGAATTATTGAAATGGGCAAAACTAACCAAATGGTGGCAATAGCAGAAGTTTATCAAACTGATATTGGTAAAGTGCGCGTTGGACAGCAAGCAGTAGTTACAAGTCAAGCCTTTGATGGCGAAATTAAAGGTACAGTAGCGCAAATTGGCTTACAAGTAGAGCAACAAAAAGTATTTAGCGATCGCCCAGGAGAAAACCTCGATCGCCGTATAGTTGAAGTAAAAATTCGTCTCAACCCTGAAGATAGCAAGCGTGTTGCAGGTTTTACTAATTTGCAAGTACAGACGGCAATTAATTTATAACGAATGTTTGATATAAGGAGGAATTTATGCTTCAAACTACATACCTAATTCTTTGCATCCTGGGAGCTATTTTACCTTATTCCCAATTCGTGCCGTTTTTATTAGAGCATGGCTTAAACCTACAGCTTTTCTTCGAGCAGTTATTTGTCAATCGCATCTCTAGCTTTTTTGCTATGGTTTGATTGTTTCATCGCTAGTGCTATGGATTTTTGTGTTCTGGGAAGGTTCGCGATTGGGAATGAAAAATTTATGGGTTTATATTGCTAGTAACTTGCTCGTTGGAGTTTCTTTAGGATTACCGCTATTTTTGCTGATGAGACAGCGCAAGCAAGAAGAAAGCGATCGCGCATCTATAAATCTTTAACTAACAACAGAAAGTCATGATATATAAATCACCTCTTGTTTGGCTTCGCTTTTTTCGCCGTAAAACTTCTCCTTTGATGACTATAGCGATCGCATCAAGTAAAGTCATTTACCTATGTGGGACTGAACAAAAAAGAGAAAAAAACCGTTTAGCTGTAGCTCTTGCCAAGATTGATTTTGTCAAGTTTTACGCATTTATAAACGATCTGTTGTGGTGAACTACCAATAAAATAATTATGTTTAACAAAATCCCTCTAGCATGGCTGCAAGTAACCAGAGAAAAAACCCGTTTAGCTGTAGCTATAGCAGGGATTGCTTTTGCCGATGTATTGATATTTATTCAAATGGGTTTTGAAGGTGCGCTGTACGATTCCGCAGTCAAACCCCATCGCACCTTACAAGCAGATTTGGTGTTAATTAATCCGCAATTTCAAACGTTGTTTTCAGTCAAAAGCTTTCCAAGAGAGCGGTTGTACCAAGCTTTGAGTTATGAAGGAGTCAATAAAGTTAGTCCGTTATACATTTCTACCGGACAGTGGCAAAATCCTGAAACCCGCGTTAGTCGGGCAATTTTGGTTTGGGGAGTCGATCCCGCAAGTCCTACTTTCAAGTTTCCTGAAGTAAATCGGAATCTAGACCAGTTAAAGCTATTAAATCAAGTTTTATTTGACCAAGCTGGTCGTCCCGAATATGGCAAAGTTGCGGATATTTTTAATAAAACGGGTACGGTAGAAACAGAGTTAAATGACAAAATTATTAGCGTCAAAGGTTTATTTACTAACGGATCGTCTTTTGCGGCGGATGGCAATGTTATTACTAGCGACTCCACATTTTTACAACTATTTCCCGATCGCACACCAGCAGAAATTGAAGTTGGTTTAATTAATTTAACCCCCGGTACAGATCTAGAACAAGTGCGAAGTCAATTAATCGCAGGTTTACCCAATGATGTCAAAGTGTTAACTACCGAAGAATTTGCCCAAATTGAAAAAGACTATTGGGCAAGTGGTACGGGTATCGGCTTTATATTTGGTTTGGGTGTAGGAGTGGGGTTTATTGTCGGAATAGTAATTGTCTATCAAATTTTGTATGCCGATGTCTCTGACCATTTGCCAGAATACGCCACGCTGAAGGCGATGGGTTATACAAACCTATATTTGCTAGGAGTTTTGACCCAAGAAGCGTTATTGCTGGCAATTTTGGGCTTTTTGCCAGGTTTTGCCCTTTCTTTTGGACTGTATCAAGTCACCTATGCAGCTACACTTTTACCAATTTCAATGACCGTAGAGCGAGCAGTAACAGTATTAGTGCTAACAATTATTATGTGCAGCGTTTCTGGTGCGATCGCCATGCGAAAACTCCGCTCTGCCGATCCTGCGGAGGTTTTTTAGTAACTAAAACGTCTCTGTATCTATACCACTGGCTTTTAATTTAGCAAGGAGAGTTGCTAACTGTTTTTCGGCATTTTCTGCTCTTGAACGTTCTTGATTTGCTTTTTGACGTTCTTGTTCTGCCCTTAAACGTTCTTGTTCTGCTCTTAAATGTTCTTGATCGGCTAATTCTTCAGGAGTAAAATATCTAGATCCTTGATTGCCGTACCAATACAAAACCTCACGTTCCAAACCCCCACTCCAACTTGTCGCCCGTCCAATTCCTAAGCCAATTTCCGCCATCCAAAAAGGTTCGCCCCTTTGCAACTGATATTGCTCGTCTACTAACTTATACACTTCAAAAGGCTGATGTTTGTGACGCTTCCAGTATTCGGGATTGTAAATTACATAATATAAAACTCCTAACTTGGCATAGATTGCCATTTTAGAGCTATATTCTCCCCCTGGGGTTTGCGATACCGTTTCTAAAACAAAAATGGGTTGAATGTAATCTTCTTCCCACAAAACATAGCTATTGCGAGACACATTCCCCGGCTTTCTGCGATTGGTTCCCAAACTCAAAAAACCATCGGGGACTACAGGGACTAAATGATTAATGCCTGTAGTGTGATAAACTCCCATATCAACAGCAAAAAACCAATCTTGACGATCTGCCCAGATAAACTCTAATAAAAATAAGAGAAAATTGGGGATAAAATTTTGATTTTCGTTATCCACTGGCGCATCGTCTGAACACGGCAATTGGTCGCTACTTGGTAAGTTGAGCTTGGAGTCAGATTTTACCATTAGATAATTCTCAATTCTTTTCTTATTTTAAGTTTAAATTAGCTGCTAGGGCGATCGCTTGTGGTAATATGC
>CAJQOK010000504.1 GCA_905479905.1 uncultured Aliterella sp. | reverse complement strand
GTTTATTTCACTCAGTAGATGAATTAAAGCAACTACTAGATAGGCTGCTAAACCAAGGTGAGTTAGTAATTAAGTGGCATCGAAAGATTAAGAACAAAGGAAATAACCACTATATTGCAGCTTAAATGCTTATAAGCTTAGCATCCGCAAACAAAAAGAAGCCTGCAATTAAATTGCAGGCTTCTCTAAAAGACCGAATGAAAATAGGTTCTAAAAAGATATGCTTAGTTTTCTGAGGAATTTAAAATGTCTTCGGGGAAAACAACATCTTCGTAGAGCAGGGAAATAGGACAATGAAAATCAACGCTCTGTAGATGAATGTCCATTTCAATAACTTCAGTGTCAGTTTCTTCAGGAATATAAGGATTTAATTCCCACCTTCCTTTCTCATTAAGGCGATAGCACTCTACAGCCATTCTGTCCGCGTCAATTAGGACGTACTCTTTTAACGAATCAATCCGCCGATAATTGGCGAATTTTTTACCTCGATCAAAGCTTTCTGTGCCAGCGGACAGCACTTCAACAATTAAGCAGGGGTGATAAATAATTTTACGGGCGGTGCGATCGCTTTTGTCACAACTGACCATTACATCTGGATAGTGAAAAGGTCCATTTTGGGAAATTCCAACTTTAGCATCTGCCATCTGGACTTTACACCCTTTGCCTCGCAGGTGGTTCTTGAGCGCAGAAGTAAGATTTACAGCAATATCGTTATCAGGAATAGTCCCCCCAGTCATAGCAAACACTTCTCCATCAATATATTCGTGCTTAATGGGTTGCCAGTCTTCCCATTCCAAATACTCTTGAGGAGTCATTAATTGAGGTTGTTTGACAGCTATCATCAGTAATTTATCCTTATATATTGGAGAAAATGGCAAACTATAAAACCTATATTTATAGTTTGCCACTCAATTAAAATTCAATTACTGTTGCGCCTTTGATTATTAGTCTCAATATTGCGGTAGTTTCTTCTACCGAGCAACTTTTAGTTATCAGCGCGATCGCACAATAGTCCACACCGATAGCTGACCATAGCGGCTTGAGTCTTTGAATCTTTATGCTTTTGTCATAGATCGCATGAGGTTAACGGTGACATCAATACCGATTGTCCAACCGCGAAATGTGAACAGGCTATCAATACCATAGACGTAATCTAGAATTACTGCACTTGGGACATCTTTCCAGTCAATCAAAAATTGTCTTCATACTTGTCTGCCGTACTCCGAAAGCAAATAAGGCATGGCTTGAATTAATCGTTCTTTGCCTATAGATAAGGATTGAGCAACTTCGATTAATTGACCAGAATCAAACTTAATTTTCTGTAATTTTGCTAACAATTGCTGGTTAAATATTTGCTCGCCAGCATAAGCGCAGATAATTGATGCTAATATGGTGGTAAGTATTATTTAGTAACGCAGTGAAGCTAATAGTAAACTCAGCAGCTTCATTGCTTTTTCATCGAACTTCTTGCGTAGCAATTGCTGGTTTTAAACTTGAAAACAATAAAAAATGACCAACTGCTAAATAGTTTGGCAATCGGTTATTAAGGTTGTTAAGGGTTCAAGATTAGGCGGCTATTTCGGCAGTTATCTTTGGTAGATATTGCTGTTTTATTTTTCTGAAAGTAAAGTTGTACCTTGTCGTTGATAATTGTTCGGCAGAGTGCAATAGCTTTGTATCAATTAAAACTATAAGACCATCAGTTAATCGGGCTTCCATAACCAAGTTGCTATTGCGTGGCTGTTCTTTATAAATGGCTTCGCCAAGGTTTAGCATTAGTGATAGTCCGTGAAAATGACCGTGATCTCTGTGCCAGCTTATCGTGGTTGAAGTGTCTGGTTGGTTGCCGCCGCAAACTAGCAAAGAATGCCAATGTGGAAATAAGCGATCGCCTAAGCTAGTAACTCTGCCGTGTGGTGGTGCTGGAAATATTAGAGCTTTTTCTGCGGGCAAAGATTGCAAGTTAGAACCAAGTCTAAACCAGCTTTCGACCCGCTTGGGGGCGTAAGTAGAGTGTACTTCAGTAGCATCGGCAAGATTTTGTCCAGAAATTGAGCCAATAATTTTCATTAGCCTTTTGTTGTTTTAGCTTTTTCATAAAACTTTTTGCGGTAGCAATTGTTTTAATAGCGCACTGACCAATATTAATTAGATAAAATCACAAAAAAATTAAAAAACAACCATAAATCTATAATATATTTATGGTTGTTTAAGAGTTAAATAAAGGGAATGACAGCTCCGGTTTCTTCAGTTTCTTCAACTACATTAGATAAGCTAGTAGGAGCAAAAGTCTGAATTTTGAACACGGGTAACTTATTTACAGAATCAACATAACCAACAGCTATGCCATTAGAACCAAGTTGTTTCTACCTCTAGCTTTGGCTACAAATGCAACCAAGTTATCTACGATATAGAAAACACCTTCTTGGGGGTCTGGTAAATTTGTTATCTTTCCATATCTTACTTTTTTAGTAGGAATACCGCAGATGGGTTCTTGAGAAATTTCAAAAACTTCTACTTCGCAAGTAAAAGACGACGGGATTTTTCTGACTACAGTTATATAATCGCTTGCGGACAAATAGGATTTGCTTGAAGATTTAAAATCTACGCCATCCATAGATAAAATAGAAATATCATAAGCAGTAGCATTTATTCGCATGATGTTTTTTGTTAATATTTCATTTTAATCACTGCGGTAGCAGCACGATAAACTGAAAGTCAGACCAAAGTGTAAGTCGTTTCAGTCTGTAAGGAAAAGCTGTTTTGACAACAAAGTTATTAATAGTTGAGTCTCCCGGTAAAATAAAGAAACTCAGTCAAATTCTCGGCGCTGAATGGTTAGTTAAAGCTAGCATGGGTCATATTTGAGAATTAGCAAATGATGGTGAAGATTCTCTAGGATTTGATTTAGTGGGCAATACCATCAATTGTCGCTTTGTCCCGCGTTCGGAGAAAGGGGCGCAGACAATTAAGCACCTCCGAGCGGCGGTTAAGCAGGTTCAGACAGTCGTTCTAGCAACGGACTTTGCTCGGGAAGGAGAGACAATTGCTTGGCATCTCCAGCAAGTTTTACATCTTCTTAAGAACCCGCAGCGTGTCACTTACACTGAAATTACTTCAGCAGCCGTAAAGAGTGCGATCGCTCATCCCCGTCAAATCGACCAAAACATGGTTAGTGCGGGACTGTTGTGCAGTGCCTTAGATAAGTTAGTCGGGTATAAAGCGCCCTTACTATGGCAACTTCAAAATGGCGCGAAAAGTATGGGACGAGTGCAAAGCGCCACTTTACATATTCTTTGCACCAGAGAACAGCAAATTCAAGCTTTTGTCCCCCAAGACTATTGGAGTGTCTACGTTGATTACAAAGAGGGGTTTCGTGTTTATTACCTGGGCTTGGCTCAAAAGGATAACTCTGAGCCATCAGAAACACAGCTTGACGACAGCCAAGATCCACTCAGGCAATCTAAGCCAGAATCAAGTCGAGTATTAAGTCAAGTCCAAGCTGATAGTATCGTACAGATAGCAAAGGCTAACTCCCATAATGTTGTATCTGTTGAAGGGAAAATTACTAATCGTACCCCTCCTCCAGCCTTTGTACAGTCCTCTTTGCAACAAGCGGCGGGAACAAAACTCAAGTTTAGTCCAGACAAAACAATGCTTGTAGCTCAATCGCTCTACGAAGCAGTTTTGATTACTTACATGAGAACGGATAGCATTGCAATAGCCGCAGACTTTTGCGCTGAGGTGCGATGTTGGTTGGAAAAGCACGATCCTAATAACGTTTCGACAAAATCAACTCAACATAAGCAAGTAAATGGAGCGCAAGAGGCTCACGAGGCTATTCGTCCTACCGATATTCACAAGCCTTCGTCCGCATTAAAAGTTGAGTTGTCCGACGATGAATTTGCCCTTTACGTGACGATCTAAAAGCGGAGTGTAGCTTCTCAATGCCAAAATGCTAGATTGCGCCAAACCGTAATTGTGACTAGATCAGGCGACTTGTTTTGGCAGGCTAAAGGACAAGTTATGGAGTTTTCTGGCTACACGAAATATTGGAATAATATTAGTAGCAATTCAGAACTACCCATCTTGCAGCAAGGACAAGCTTTAACTTTAAAAGCCGCTAATCACGAACAGAAGCAAACCCAACCACCGCCACGATACAGCGAACCTAAATTAGTTCAGGTGATGGAGCGTAAAGGCATTGGTCGCCCTAGCACTTATGCGGCAACAATCAAAACTCTCAAAGACAGGC
>CAJQOK010000503.1 GCA_905479905.1 uncultured Aliterella sp. | reverse complement strand
TTGTTTCCCGGAAATCAGCAATACTCACCGATTAAGATGCTTTCTGGGGGAGAAAAGCGGCGTTTGTTTTTATTAAGGGTGTTGATGGGTGCGCCAAATGTACTAATTTTAGATGAACCGACAAACGATTTAGATGTACAGACATTAGCAGTTTTAGAAGAATACTTAGAAGATTTTAGCGGATGTGCGATCGCAGTTTCTCACGATCGTTACTTTTTAGATCGTACTGTAGATACAATCTTTGCTTTAGAAGACGGTGGAAATATTCGCCAATATCCCGGTAACTACTCAGTTTATCTAGATTCAAAAAAAGCGGAGGAAGAAGCCTCTACTCCAACGGTTGTTAAAGAAAAAGCTCCGATTGAGAGAACTTATAAGCAACCCGTAAATGATAATAAACCGCGCAAACTATCTTCAAAAGAAAAGCGCGAATATGAAATGTTAGAAGGAAAGATTGCTCAATTAGAAGTAGAAAAAACCGAAGTAGAAAAAGCTTTGTATGCAGTTTCGCCTGGTGCGGCTACTAAAGTACGAGAACTCTATGAAAAAGTAGAAAACATAACTAAATCAATTGATACTGCAACGGAACGCTGGCTAGAATTAGCAGAAATTGAGTCTTAATTTATTAAGGTGAGAAACCATGATTGTAGAATTAACTGACGAGCAATTTTACGAATTATGTCAAGCAAATCGTGACTTAAGATTAGAACGCACTGCTACCGGAGAAATAATTATTATGCCTCCCGCCGGAGGAGAAACAAGCCATCGTAATATTGAAATCTCTTTTCAACTAGAAGCTTGGAGTAGACAAAACGATTTAGGAATTGCTTTTGATTCTTCTACAGGTTTTAAATTACCCAATGGTGCAGAAAGATCGCCCGATGCAAGTTGGATAAAATGCGATCGCTGGAATAGTTTAAATACTGAACAAAAGCGTAAATTTCCGCCTTTATGTCCCGATTTTGTGATTGAATTGCGCTCAGAAACTGATTCAATTAAAACTTTACAGTTAAAGATGCAAGAGTATATAGATAATGGTGCAAAGCTAGGCTGGTTAATCGATCCCAAAACTCAGAAAGTAGAAATTTATCGTTTAGGAAAGCAAGTAGAAATACTCCAAAATCCTGCAACTTTATCTGGGGAAGATGTTTTACCAGGCTTTGTACTAAACTTGAGTTCTATTTTTAGAGAGCTTTAGTCTTGATAAAATGTAGCTAATGTAAATAGTATAAATAAATGCTTTCAGAGCTACAATGGGATAGGTTGTGTAATTTGATTAATGGATTACCTCAAATCGATTGGTATGTGTATCAAGTTGAGATTAGTGGGGAGTATTTATATATTCATACCAGAAGTATTTTTTCATCAGACAACCCAATTTTATTTATTATCAACGCCGAAGGAGATTTTATATAATGAGCGTAAATAATCTTCAACATTTTAGCACTGATGAATTACTCAAACAGTTTAAGGAAGCTACTCTCCAAGGTAAACCCCCCCAAGAACTTGTTAATGAATTGCAAAAGCGCCCTGGTATTGTCTTAATTAATGCAACCGATTCGGCAAAAGTTACCTTAGAAAAAGCTCGTAATGCGATCGCCCAAAACCAAAAAAGTAATCCCTCACTGTAAATTTAACTTGTCTCAACACACCTAGCACGAACTCTAAGGTATTGTTAGGTAAAAACAGTTTTGCGTCAAAGTAAGGTTAATGACTTTAGTTTCTCCCGATTCAGCACCCCACAAGAAAGCAAAAGCTTTAAAATCTTCTAGTCGCCGTCCAGCTAAAGAACTTTGTAGCGAATGCGGACTATGCGATACATATTACGTTCATTATGTCAAGGATGCTTGCGCTTTTATTAATCAACAGATAGCCGAGCTAGAAACCCAAACCCATGCACGCAGCCGCAATTTAGATGATGCTGACGAACTGTATTTTGGTGTCAATCAAGGGATGATGGCGGCGCGAAAAACGGAGCCAATAGAGGGAGCGCAATGGACAGGAATTGTTAGTAGTATTGCGATTGAAATGCTGACTAAAGGCTTGGTTGAGGGGGTTGTATGCGTCCAAAATACCAAAGAAGATCGCTTTCAACCAATGCCGATAATTGCTCGGACTCCTGAAGATATATTAAAAGCTAGAGTAAATAAACCGACACTTTCGCCGAATCTTTCAGTATTAGAACAAATTGAGCAATCGGGGATGAAGCGGCTACTTGTAATTGGCGTAGGCTGCCAAATTCAGGCATTAAGAGCCGTTGAAAAGCAACTGGGTTTAGAAAAGCTCTATGTACTAGGTACACCTTGCGTAGACAACGTTACTCGCGCTGGATTGCAAAAGTTTTTAGATACTACTAGCAAGTCGCCGGAAACTGTCGTATCTTACGAATTTATGCAAGACTATCGGGTTCACTTTAAGCATGAAGACGGCTCGACAGAAACTGTACCGTTTTTTGGACTCAAAACAAACCAACTTAAAGATGTATTTGCTCCTTCTTGCATGAGTTGTTTTGATTATGTCAATTCGCTGGCTGATTTGGTAGTAGGCTACATGGGCGCACCCTTTGGCTGGCAATGGATTGTAGTCCGAAATAATACCGGGCAAGAAATGCTAGATTTGGTGCAAGATCAGTTGCAAGTTCAAGCAGTGATGTCTTCTGGCGATCGCACTTCTGCCGTACAACAAAGTATTCCGGCTTACGACAAAGGGGTTACACTGCCAATGTGGGCGGCAAAAATGATGGGTATAGTAATAGAAAAAATTGGGCCAAAAGGTTTAGAATACGCCAGATTTTCGATTGATTCCCACTTTACCCGCAACTACCTTTACTTTAAACGCCAGTACCCAGACAAATTAAACGCTCATGTACCTGAATTTGCTAAAAAAATAGTTGCTCAATACCGTTTACCGGAATAGCAAGCCAAGCTTGGAGTTGTTCAATGAGTTACTGCATCAACCCCAAGTGTCAAATCCGCCAAAATCCCGACAATTTAGCAAAGTGTTCGTTTTGTGGTACTTCTTTGCTAATTAACGGACGCTACTTGCTTGTTAAACCGTTACGGGAATTATCGGGACTGCATACGACAGAAATTTTTGAAGTAAGCGATCGCAATACGCGAAAAGTGCTAAAAGTCTTAAATAGCGATCGCTCTAAATTAATCGAACTATTGCAGCAAGAAGCAAAAGTATTACAAAAACTGCAAAATTTGGGCGTTCCTAAAGTATATGAATACTTTACTTTTTTACCAAACAATGAATCAAAAAAACTGCATTGCTTGGTCATGGAGAAAATTGAGGGACAAAATCTCAAGCAGTGGCTAGAAGAAAATGAACCAATCTCTGAAGCAAGAGCGATTAATTGGCTCAAACAACTTACAAGTATTTTAAAAGAGGTGCATCAAGCCCAACTTTTGCATCGAGACATCAAGCCTTCTAACATTATGCTGCGTCCTGATGGGCAACTGGTATTAATTGACTTTGGCACAGTACGAGAAATTACTTATACTTACGTTCATAAATTAGGTCAAAGCGATATTACTCAAGTTTATTCTCCCGGATATACGCCCCTAGAACAAATGGAAGGTCAAGCAGTTAAAGAATCAGACTTTTTTGCTTTAGGACGCACATTTATACATCTACTTACAGGGATTTATCCAGCCGAATTACCCAAAAATCCGCAAACTAATCAGCTAGTATGGCGAAACCAAGCGCCCCAAATTTCCGAGTGGTTGGTATATTTAATTGACGAATTACTAGCCCCCCTTCCTCAAAATCGACCGCAAAACGCGCAAAGTATTTTAGAGTGCTTAGTTAAAGGCAATATCTACGACGAGACAAGGCTACCTCTAGCTACAAAGCCAATTACAACTACACTTAATCAAATAACTCGTACTCGACAGCGCCAAAGCTCTATACGTCAAATTTGGCGTGCTAGTTTTCAATTGCTCCTGACTAGCATTGTAGTTACTAGCGTAGTTGTAGGTGTGCGTCAGCAAGGAGCGTTGGAAACGTGGGAATTAGCAGCTAGTGATAGCTTACAACGCTTGCGACCCATTGAAGGAGCCGATCCTCGCCTGCTAGTTATCACAATTACTGAAGCCGATATTCAAGCCCAATCACCAAGACAGGGAAGTTTAAGCGATCGCACTTTAGAGCAATTATTAATGGTATTAAAACAATACCAACCAAGAGTAATCGGTTTAGATATATATCGTGATGTTCCCGTCGGTGCAGCTTATCCAAACTTAACTAAGTATTTGCAAAATAGCGATAATTTTATTGGTCTGTGTAAAATTAGCGACCCAAGTACAAATAACCCAGGGATTGCGCCACCACCAGAATTATCCCCAGAATTGATTGGTTTTAGTGACATCATGGCTGACGAAGATACCACTGTTCGCCGTCAGCTACTACATTTAACGCC
>CAJQOK010000502.1 GCA_905479905.1 uncultured Aliterella sp. | reverse complement strand
TTTGTACGGCGATTGAAGCTTCGGGGCTAGTCCTAGTCATTTTAGTTGCCAGCTTGTTTATATTTGGGGGAGGTGAAGCGACGAATGCAACCTCTATTGTTGCAACGCCAGCCCCTGGTTGGGCAGCAATTTTTCAGGGAGCATCTCTAGCTTTTTACGCCTTCATTGGATTTGAGGATATTGTAAATGTTGCCGAAGAAGTAAAAAATCCTGAACGCAATGTTCCTAGAGCCATCCTGTTATCATTAGGCATTGCGGGGATTGTTTACATTGTTGTTTCTTGGCTTGCTATTGGGGTAATAAATCCCGCAACGCTTGCTAATTCTAGCGCTCCTTTACTTGATGTAGTAAGCCAGGCACAACCCAATTTCCCGCGAATTATCTTTACATTTATACCTCTATTTGCAATTCTCAATACGGGGTTGCTAAATTTTGTCACCGCATCGCGTCTGCTTTATGGGATGTCCCGCGAAGGGCTGATACCATCTTGGTTTGGAAAACTGCACGTTAGGCGCGCCACTCCACATCGAACGATTCTGGTTATTTTACCGATCGCAATTTTTCTGGCGCTTTTCGGGAAATTGCAATTTTTAGCTGGAGTAACTGCAACTTTGCTACTGGCAATGTTCTTTTTAGTTAATCTTTCTCTCTTAATTATCAAAGGTCGAGAACCGCGTACCAGTGGGTTTCAGGTTCCTTTAGTTATTCCGGCTTTGGCACTAGTGTTTAATTTGGCACTTGTAGCTTTTGCAAGCAATGATAGTCGCATTTTCGCCTTAGTATGTACGGGTATCGGAGTAGTTTTAATTGGGATTCGGCAAGTTTTAACCAAAAAAAGCTTATCCAATTCTTAATACGGCAACAAACCGCGATCGCTATACCTAGCACGGCAACAGGTTTGCAAGAATTTCACTCAATCTAGCAGGTTTTTACTTAAGCTTTATATTCCCTTAACCTAAGCTTAGTTAAACTAAGCTTAAACAAGCTTAATTCTATGTATATTTACTTACTTGCAAAGACAAAAACAAGTTGAGTATTACTAGATTAAAGAGCTTGACTCGGAAATAAGGTTAAAGCAGTGATTACTAAAACGGAAGAACAAAGCAAGATTGCCAAGCCTCTAGGAGCCTACCTAATTGAAGCTGGTATGATTATACCAGAGCAACTAGAGATTGCCCTTAAAAAGCAAAGTCATTCGGGAAAGCGCTTAGGCACAATTGTTGTAGATTGCGGTTGGGTAAAACAGCAAACTATTGAATATTTAATGGAAAAGATTGTATTGCCAAGCAGGACTGCAAACCAATTCTCTAAGTCACTACCAAAGGGCAACCCAAATCTAACTTTAGTTGAGCAAATAAATAATTATCCTCAACTAATAAGCTCCTCGACTAGGGATTTAAAGTTTTCTCTGTCTCCAGAAAAAACTACCCGTTTTTTAGTTTTTCTAGTGCCTAGTTTGGTTTTATGTAGTTTGTTCTTCCAATTCTGTCTCTATTTTCTACCTGATTACCCTTTAAAAGATAGTTTGGCATTGCTATCAAATGTCGATAAAGAACAAAGTATTCCTACCCTATACTCGTGGTCAGCCTTACTGTTTTGTGCCATACTCCTATTGGTCATTGCTCAGGCAAAAAAGGCAGCAGGCGATCGCTATACCAATTATTGGCGAGTATTAGCAGTTATTTTTGCGTACTTATCCCTTGATGAAGCAACTTCCCTGCACGAATTATTTATAGTACCCTTGCGAACTTCGCTCAATACAGGTGGTTTTTTATACTATGCTTGGGTGATTCCTGGAGCAATTTTTGTGATCGCTGTATTCCTAGGATTTCTCAAATTTATTAATGCTCTCCCTACCAAAACAAAACGCTTATTTTTGACGGCGGGTGCAGTTTTTGTGGGCGGGGCAATTGGCATGGAATTATTGTCTGGATCTCATGCTGAGATTCATACTATCAATAATTTTAATATAGCTATTTTTACATCCATTGAAGAATTTATGGAAATGATTGGCATAGTTATTTTTATCTATGCTTTACTTTGCTACATTAGTTCGGAGTTGAAAGGATTAAATCTACAAATTAGGGTTGCAGACGGCAAAAAGTTAAAGTTGCTTCAACTTCGCTAATGCTTGGGCAGATTGGTTGATTGGCGAGACTTAGGGCGAATATTGATTTAGCTCATCTTACCTACTTAACACACCAAAGGCAGTGCTAAGTAGGTAGCGGCTAAATCCAACTGACACTACGTAGCCAAGGCCAAACACCCGTAATTCTTCTCACTTCTATACCTTCACTATAAAAATGAATGACATCACCTAATTCTTCGTTCGTAAAGGTATAGCCTAATTGGTGAGCAATGTTTAAGAAATCTTCAGCACTAATTGCGCCTTCTAGCGTCTCTCTTAAAGTTCTATTTTGGGCTGCATCCGTGAGAAATTGACCAGCATTTTTCTTAGTCATTGTTAAAAGTTTTACTCATAAAATCGTTGTCAAGCTTAGAGTACCCAAAATGATTTAGTAAAATCACATCTAGATAGATTTGTTGCACTAAATTTATTTAATAAGTAATTTTACTGGTGTCATGAGCTAGATGTTAATTTCAATTGAGCAGCTATTAAGTTTTTGGCTATTTAAGTATCCAGGAGAAAGTGCAGCGTTAGGTGCAGCAAGTTTGTGGGCGTTGTCATCGGTGGTTTATGGGAGCTTGGGGAGGGAGATTTCGCCGATTTACCTAAACTTACTTAAAGG
>CAJQOK010000501.1 GCA_905479905.1 uncultured Aliterella sp. | reverse complement strand
TAACTTGCTCTGCTCCCACAGTTTCAGCTAAAGTTCCCAAAAGAGAAATAGCAAAAGCACTATAATTTTGACTTGTAGATTGGTTAAAGCTTTCGCGCCCTTTACTGCTAATTTGATAAGCGTGTTGAGGACGACCCATTTGCTGAGACTTCGCACTGTAGGAAATTAATTCTTGATTAGCTAAATCTTTTAAATGACGGCGCACGGCTTGCTGACTAATTTCTAGCTTGGTTGCCAATTCTTGAGCGGTAGCTGAAGAATGCTGCCCTAAATATTGCAGAATGTCTTGCTTAGTGGAGGGCTGCTGTGCGATCGCCATCTTTTTCCCAACAAAATTTCACTTTGACAACATACCTGTTGTTAATGTAGCCTAAAATGGAGATACATTAAACAACAAAGGTGTTGCTTTAATCGTACTATATTAAAAGCCATTTACATAAATGGCGACTTCCCGTCTGCACCTTAAAGAGAAAACAGTTAGCAGTTTAGCTGCTAACAAACAAGATTCATTAGAGAACACGAGAGAACACTACTGATGACTGCAACTGTCAAAACGTTAGTTAACCAACCATACAAATACGGTTTTATCACCGACATTGAGTCAGACACGATTCCTCGTGGTCTCAGTGAAGATGTAGTACGCCTAATTTCGGCGAAAAAAGAAGAACCGGAATTTATGCTAGAGTTTCGGCTTAAAGCTTATCGTCAATGGCTGAAAATGACCGAGCCTACTTGGCCAAATGTCAAGTATCCAAATATTGATTATCAAAATATTATTTACTATTCTGCTCCTAAGCAAAAAGCCAAGCTCAACAGCTTAGATGAAGTAGATCCTACACTTTTAGAAACCTTTGAAAAGCTAGGAATTTCCCTATCCG
Organism: uncultured Aliterella sp.; assembly: GCA_905479905.1. Lineage (GTDB taxonomy): Bacteria > Cyanobacteriota > Cyanobacteriia > Cyanobacteriales > Chroococcidiopsidaceae > Aliterella. The sequence goes on along the minus strand of CAJQOK010000501.1, from coordinate 4,763 downwards.
AGCAAAAACGTTTATCTAACGTTGCGGTAGATGCAATTTTTGACAGCGTATCTGTAGCTACAACCTTCAAAGAAAAACTAGCTAAAGATGGCGTAATTTTCTGCTCAATTTCTGAAGCCTTAAAAGAACATCCCGAATTAGTCAAAAAATACTTAGGTAGTGTTGTTCCCGCCGCCGATAACTATTTCGCCGCTTTAAATGGTGCGGTATTTAGCGATGGCTCTTTTGTCTACATTCCCAAAAACACCAAATGCCCAATGGAACTATCTACGTATTTCCGCATCAATAGCGGCGATACAGGGCAGTTTGAGCGGACTTTGATTGTCGCAGAGGAAGGTAGCTCAGTATCTTATCTAGAAGGCTGTACAGCCCCTATGTACGACACAAACCAACTACACGCGGCGGTAGTCGAGTTAGTAGCTTTAGACAATGCAGAGATTAAATACTCCACTGTTCAAAACTGGTACGCTGGCGACGAAAACGGCAAAGGTGGAATTTACAACTTTGTTACCAAACGGGGATTGTGTCAGGGAGTCAATTCTAAGATTTCGTGGACGCAAGTAGAAACAGGTTCGGCGATTACTTGGAAATACCCCAGTTGCGTACTTGTAGGCGATAACTCTGTAGGTGAATTTTACTCGGTAGCGCTTACCAATCACAAACAGCAAGCCGATACCGGGACAAAAATGATTCATGTAGGCAAAAATACCCGCAGTACGATTATTTCCAAGGGAATTTCGGCAGGTAATTCCTCTAATAGTTATCGGGGTTTGGTGAAAATTAACCCGAAAGCTGAAGGAGCGCGAAATTATTCGCAGTGCGACTCAATGCTAATTGGCGATAACGCTAGTGCGAATACATTTCCCTATATTCAGGTACAGAATCCGGCGGCGAAGGTAGAACACGAAGCGTCTACTTCCAAAATTGGCGAAGATCAACTATTTTACTTCTCTCAGCGCGGTATTTCCTCAGAAGATGCGATTTCAATGATGATTAGCGGCTTCTGTAAGGATGTATTCAATCAATTACCAATGGAATTTGCTGTAGAAGCAGATAGGTTGTTGAGTCTGAAGTTAGAAGGAAGTGTAGGGTAATTTAAGGGCAGGTGAAAAGCCTGCCTTTTTAACGAAAGGTAACAGGGAAAAATAGAAAGAATGATTGTTGAAAATAGCGATATTTTGCTGTCAGTAAAAGATTTGACGGCTCAAGTAGACGGAAATTCGATTTTAAAAGGCGTGAATCTGGAAGTAAAAGCCGGAGAGATTCATGCAATTATGGGCCCAAACGGTTCGGGTAAAAGCACTTTTTCTAAGGTACTAGCGGGACATCCGGCTTATGATGTGACTGCGGGGGAAGTAACTTTTCAAGGCGAGAAGTTGCTAGAAATGGAAGCAGAAGAACGTGCGAGAGCAGGTGTATTTCTGGCGTTTCAGTACCCCTTAGAGATTCCAGGAGTTAGTAACCTAGACTTTTTGCGCGTAGCTTATAATTCTCGCCGCAAACAGCAAGGTTTAGAGGAATTAGACTCTTTTGATTTTGATGAATTGGTGCAAGAAAAGCTAGATATTGTCAAAATGAATCCAGCTTTTTTAAGTCGTAGCGTCAATGAAGGTTTCTCCGGTGGAGAGAAAAAGCGCAACGAAATCTTGCAGATGGCGATATTAGAGCCGAAAGTCGCAATTTTAGATGAGACAGATTCGGGGTTAGATATTGATGCGCTGAAAATTGTTGCTAATGGTGTAAATCAGTTAGCAAGCGCCGATAATGCCACGATTTTAATTACTCACTACCAACGTTTGCTAAATTATATTGTCCCGGATTACGTTCATGTAATGGCAGAAGGGCGAATTATTAAGAGCGGTGGTAAAGAGTTGGCGTTGGAATTAGAATCGCGCGGTTACGAGTGGGTGCTAGAACAAGCGGTAACGGAGGTAGCGTAAGTATGCAGTTACTTAGCAATGTCGAGTTAAAAGATAAAGATATTTATCTCAGCGAGTTATTAACACAGTGTCAAGCACAAAAAATCGCGCTACTCGAACCAGAATTAGGATTATTGTTGCAGGAATTGCGCGATCGCACATCTTCCCTAATCCATCTAGCCACCTTACCCACAACACGAGATGAGGAATGGCGCTTCACTGATTTATCAGCTTTGCGTCAAGTAAAATTCACTAATGTAGAGACGTTGCGTGCAACGTCTAATATTGAATCATTAATTTTACCGGAAGCTGCAAACAGTCGCTTAGTGTTTGTCAATGGCGTTTATGCACCCCAGTTTTCGGCGATTGCAGATTTACCCGATGGAATTACAGTTAGTAATTTAGCTGGTTTACCAATAACTCATCGCTCTCGGATAAAAAACTATCTAGCGCAACAGCAAGGCGCAACAGAAGTTTTTACAGCGCTAAATACTTCTGCTATAAGTGATGTGGCGATTGTGTGGGTAGGCAAAAATGTTGTAGTCAATACACCTATTCATCTATTATTTGTTTCTACAAGCGAACAACCAACTATTTCTCAACCGCGCTGCTTGCTAGTGGCGGAATCTGGTAGTAATGTGACGGTAATTGAGGAATATAAAAACGCTGCAAATACAGATACGGTTTACTTTACCAATTCAGTTACGGAAATTTGGCTAGAAGAAAATGCCGAAGTTAGCCATACTAGGATTGAGCAGGAAAGCGTAGAGGCTTTTCATATTGGTAAAACGGCAGTTTCTCAAGCGCGTAATAGTCGCTATACTTGCTACGCGGTAAGTCTTGGCGGTAAATTATCTCGCCACAACTTAGAAGTTTTCCAAGCTGGCGAACAAACAGATACTAATTTATTTGGCTTAACGGCAATATCTGGTAATCAAATCGGCGATACTCATAGTGCGATCGCTCTTAATTATCCTCATGGTACAACCAATCAGTTACATAAGTGTATTGTGTCTGAGAAGTCGCATGGAGTGTTTAACGGCAAAGTTTTTGTACCTAAACCTGCTCAATTAACTAATGCAGCGCAGTTAAATCGCAATTTATTATTGTCTTCTAGAGCAAGAATTGATACCAAGCCTCAGTTAGAAATTACAGCCGATAATGTCAAATGTTCTCACGGTGCAACAGTAAGTCAATTAGAAGATGATGCAATTTTCTACTTACAAAGTCGCGGTATAAATGCCAGCGATGCGCGAAACCTTTTAGTTAATGCTTTTGCGGCGGAAATTATTAATCAATTGCCATTAAGTTCGTTGCGCGAAAGTTTGACTAATGCCGTTAAGTCTTTTTCCACAAATAAGTAAATTCATATTTATCTAAAATGACAATTACTAAAGAAAAAACTCTTGCTGATTTAGTCCGCGCTGACTTCCCAATTTTGCACCAACAAGTTAACGAGCATCCTTTGGTGTATTTGGATAATGCGGCTACTTCGCAAAAGCCAATCCAAGTTTTAAATGCTTTACGCGACTATTACGAACAGTATAATTCTAACGTTCATCGAGGTGTACATACTCTTAGCGCCAAAGCTACCGATGCTTACGAAGGTTCCCGCGATAAAATTGCCGCTTTTATAAATGCAGCTTCTCGTCAAGAAATTGTTTTTACTCGCAATGCAACTGAGGCAATTAATTTAGTTGCTTATAGTTGGGGTACTAGCAATTTAAAGACTGGCGATGAGATTATTTTGTCAGTCATGGAACACCACAGTAATCTAATTCCTTGGCAATTGTTGGCGCAAAAAACTGGAGCAGTGCTAAAGTTTGTTGAATTAAATGAAACTGAAGAATTTAACTTAGAACAGTTTAAAACTCTTATTTGCGATAAAACAAAATTAGTCTCCGTCGTTCATGTTTCTAATACTTTAGGCTGTATTAATCCCGTTCCAGAAATTATTGCGATCGCTCACAAGTACGGTGCTAAGGTATTAATTGATGCTTGCCAAAGTGTCCCACATATGCCTATAGACGTACAAAAGCTCGATTGTGATTGGCTAGTCGCTTCTGGTCATAAAATGTGCGCTCCTACAGGTATCGGCTTTTTATATGGAAAGTTAAAATTGTTGCGCTCTATGCCGCCATTTTTGGGCGGTGGTGAGATGATTGCCGACGTATACTTAGATCATGCTACCTATGCAGATTTGCCACATAAATTTGAAGCAGGTACGCCAGCTATTGCAGAAGCGATCGCATTAGGGGCAGCAGTAGATTATCTTACTAATATTGGTATGGATAAAATCTATACCTATGAAGCCGAATTGACGGGGTATTTGTTTGAGCAATTAGCGCAAATTCCCGAAATTCGTACTTATGGTCCTTTACCCAAAGTAGCAGGTTTTGGTAGAGCCGCTTTAGCTGCTTTTACAGCAGGAGAAGTGCATCCTCACGACTTATCTACTATGTTAGACCAAGCTGGGGTTGCTATCCGCGCGGGACACCATTGTACGCAACCATTGCATCGTTATTTAAAAGCTCAATCCACAGCGCGCGCTAGTTTGTCTTTTTATAATACTCGTGCTGAAGTGGATGTTTTTATTACGGCTTTGAAAGAGGCTGTAGACTTTTTTGGGAGTATTTTTTAGAGGGAGATCCCCCCAACCCCCCTTAAAAAGGGGGGAGAATAAATATTTTAGAGTTTATTATTTTATTGAAGGTGTCAACGACTAAGTAGGGAAAGAATTAATTAAAAAATAATCTTTTGAATAAAAGTATTTGTTAAAAGGATGTTTTTGAAAAATTATTTAATTAATAGTCAAAATTCAAACTTTTTTAGAGTTGATTAAAA
>CAJQOK010000500.1 GCA_905479905.1 uncultured Aliterella sp. | reverse complement strand
AGGAATGCCGTGTACTACTTCGTTATTAATACTGGCACAAATAGAACCGGGGAAACCGTGATAGCCTTTAAAGCTAGGAGTTGCGCCCATTTCGCGGATGCGCTTTTCGGCGTGAGCGTCTAAGTCTGCGGTAGTCATTCCTGGTTCTACCAGTTGGGATATTTCTTTTAATACAGTGGCGACAATCTTTGCAGACTGGCGCATAATTTCAATTTCCCGCTCGGATTTAATTTCAATTCCTTGACGTTGTTTTTTAGGGTGAGGAGTTTGAACGGGTGGGGAAAATAGGCTGCTAAAAATATTCATAAATTAACTAATGGAAAAGCGCATAAATCTATCGTACTTATCAATTGAGTTTTAATAAAGCTTTGCCTCACCGAAACCTTTTCAAGAAGGCGATCGCTTAGGATTACCCTAGTGTTGCTAATTAGATTTATGATTTTTGGCAATGAGACGTTGCTACAGATTTATGATTTTTGGCAATGAGACGTTGCAACGCAACGTCTCTACATTGGTTTTGAAATCCTACTACGGTTATTTAGCGGTATTTCCTCCCGCCGTAACGATCGCAAATTTATCGCTTTGGAGTAATTCTTTAGCGGCTTTATTCACGTCTTCTAACGTCACAGCTTCAATTTTGGCAGAAAAAGAGCTTAATTCGTCCTTGCCTAATCCATAAACTTCATTAAGTCTAATTGTGTTAGCTAGTTCGTCAGGATTTGCCAAACCAACATTGTAACCGCGAGTTAAAGAGCGAATAGCGGCGGCTACTTCCTCCTTAGTGACACCTTTGTCGTGAATTTGAGCTATAAGGGCGCGGACACTGGAAATAGCTTTGTTAGCGTCTTCGGGGTCGGTTTGCATAGAGACGACAAAGGGCCCTGCTTGTCTTCCGGCGCTAAAGTAGCTATAAATGCCGTAAGTCAAACCTTGGCGATCGCGCAACTCTGTACCCAAACGACTAGATAAAGTATCACCGCCAACAATCTGATTTAGTACCAAAGCAGCGTAGAAACGGGGATCTTTGCGACTAATACCGCGATCGCCTATATAGGTAACAGATTGAGTCTTTCCGGGTAAAGAGGGGTTAAGCTGGACTACTTTTTTAGAGTCAGGAACATTGGGATAATTAGCAACCGGGGTTTTCCCTTCAGCTTTCCAGTTATTTAGGGATTTTTCTAACAAACTCCGCACTTGTTTCGGTTCAAAGTCGCCGACTAAAGTTAATACCATTTGGTCTGGACGATATTGTTTTTGGTAAAAACTAACAACGTCTTCACGACTAAGGCTTTTTAGGCTTTCTTGGGTGGGGAAAGTATGGAAAGGATGATTGGTAGGATAAATTGTTTGTTGAAATACCCGTCGCGCCACACGTGCAGGATCGTCTAATTCTAAGTCGAGGCTAGTTAAAGCTCTTTGGCGACTAAGTTCGATTTCATCGCTAGGAAAGGTGGAATTTTGGACTACATCAGCCAAAGTTTCTAGGACAACGGGCAAATCTGTCTTCAAGCTATAGCCGTTAATGTCTACACCTTCACGCAACGCCCTAAAATTTAAACTTGCACCGCGATCTTCTAAAGCTTTAGCAAGAGCGAGATCGTCTTTAGTTTGGGTTCCACTTAGCAAGTTTTCCGCCGTCAAAGCCGCTAGTCCAGCTTTGGGTTGCGTGTCAAATTCTGCGCCAGCTTTGATAAAACCGCTTAAAGTTACCGTTGGCGTACTATCATCTGGTAGCAATAACACTTTTACACCATTAGTTAGAGTAAATTGCTCTGGTAAAGCTTTGGGAGTTGGTACGGCGGGATCTACTGTTGGTAAATACTTTGCTACTTCGGCGGGGTCTACAGGCGCTCCAGGGCTAAAGTTTTCGGTCATTTGGGTAGGATTTCCCCCGGTGCTTGCTTCGCCTTCCTGCTTTGTTGGTTCAAATAAGCCTACCGTCCGTTTGTCTGGCGCTAAGTAATTTGCGGCTACGCGCTGTACGTCTTTGAGACTGACTTTATCAATGGCGGCTAAATAGCGATCAGTAAAACGATAATCTCCGGCGGTTGTTTGGTCGTAGCCTATTTGCATTGCTTGGGAAGCAATATCGCGGTTGTTGAGCAATACAGAAGCTTTTAGTTGAGTTTTGGCGCGGTTTAGTTCGTCATCAGTTACGCCTTTTTCGGATAGAAGTGCGATCGCATCTAACAAAACAGTATCGATTTTTGCTAATTCTTGTCCGGGTGCGGCGGTTATTTCTAAGTTGTACCATCCACCACCCGCCAAAGTAGCCGCGTAACCATTCATATTACTAGCGAGTCCCGACTCAATCAAAGCTTGATAAAGTCTAGAATTGCGCCCTTCGGTCAAAATGCTATTCAGCACATCCAAAACAGGCGCATCGGGATTATTGATATCTACTAAGGGATAGACAGTTTGCAACAATGAAGCTGCACCCGGCTCTTTTAAAACAATCGGCTGTTTTGTCCCAGTTTCGGGCTTAGTTGCTGTTGTTTGGGGTTTAACAATCTTTTCTTGAGCGTTAGGAACTTTGCCAAAAATCTCTTTAACCTTTGCCAAAGTGGCATCGGGTTCAAAATCTCCCACAATAATTAGAGTGGCATTTTTGGGACTGTAGTAGTTGCGGTAGTAGCTTTTGACCTGTTCAACCGTAAACTTAGCTACATCTGCCTTACTGCCGCCGATAGTCAATCCATAGGGACTGTTTGGCAAGGCAGCACGCATTACCTCTCTACCCAAACGGTAGTCGGGACTATTTTCGTATCCTTGCAACTCGGAAATTACTACGCGCTTTTCGCTGGTTAGTTGTTCGGCGTTAATTAAAGCATTCTGCATTCTGTCAGCTTCTAACTCTAAAAGACTTTCCATTAAGCCGCGCTCGACTGTACCAAAGTAAGCCGTCTGATCGTAGCTTGTAAAAGCATTAGAATCGCTACCCAAAGCACTAAACAAGCGTCCGAACTGAATCGGGCGGCTAGTCGTACCTTTAAACAACATATGTTCTAATTGGTGAGCAATGCCATTTACGCCGGGGGCTTCATCGCGCGAACCAATTTGATACCAGACTTGGACGCTAACAACGGGAGCAGTTTTAACTTGTTTGGTCAAGACAGTAAGCCCATTTTCTAGGACAGTTTTGCGGACATTTTCAGTTACAGAAAGCGACATTTGATTTTTGGTGGTTAATGGTGCAGATATAGCAAAAGAGTTATTAAACAACAGCGTTGCACTCAAGCAAGCGCTAAATAGGATAAATAACAAACGATGTCGCCTAGATGGAAATAACATACACTAATGCTTTTAAAATTCCGGTATTTTATCAGTGGACTTAAGCCGATCTTAGCTATAAGCAGGTGGGTTTCAACTAGGGCGGCGACAAATCCTTTTAAATATAAAGTGTCAAGTCACTTAACGCTTTGCATAGGCGATTAATGAAACGCCCAAGAACACAATTACAACTCCTATAATTCGTGCTGGACTAGCTGGATACTTTGCCAACCCAATCGCGCCATAGTGATCCAGAAACAATGCGGCGACCATCTGCCCTGCGAACGTTAGTGCAAGTGTAAGTGTGGCTCCAATTCTCAAAGTTGCGACAATAGTTGCCCAAACATACAATGTCCCTAAACAGCCACCAGTCCACATCCACCAAGAGGTTTGAGTAAGAGCAGTCGAAGTGGGAAGTGGATACCGTGCAATAAAGCAGATAAAAAGTGCTGTTAACGTCCCCGCAAGATAAGAGACAAACGTAACTTGCATTGGCTCACCTAAGTAGCGCCGCAGTAACGTGTTAAGAGCAACTTGTATAGGTATAAAAGCACCGCCAGTAAGCGCGGCTAGAAGGTAGATCGTCCGTCCATTCATATTGGGATCTCTCCGCTCATTTGTCTTGAAAATAAGATACTTAATGTCAAGATTATACAGGTTATTTTGATGTCAAGATATTTAGTGTCAAGAAACTTAGATGAGTGAGATACACGATGGAGTCTGATGCAGTTGATAAGATTTTGGCGCAGTGGCAACGAGAGCGTCCTGATCTGGACGTTTCACCGATGGGCATTATTGGACGGATGGGACGATTAGCCAAGCATTTAGAGCGAGCTATCCGAGAAACATTTTCAGAATTTAGCTTAACCGTTGGAGAGTTTGACGTGTTGGCGGCTCTCCGCCGTTCTGGTCAACCGTACCAACTTTCGCCCACCGAGTTGTTTAACACGCTGATGGTTTCGTCAGGTACAATGACGCATCGCATTGATCGCTTAGAGCAAGCTGAACTCGTTAAGCGTATTCCTGAGCCAAGCGATCGTCGGGGGACACG
>CAJQOK010000499.1 GCA_905479905.1 uncultured Aliterella sp. | reverse complement strand
TTGGGCAACTTGCAGTTGAGAATCTAAAAAATAAGGTAGAGCGAGCAGTATTTGCAGAGAAAGACGAGACTTATTTGTTTGCAGGAATAGTAGCACCAGAAGTATTCCAGCTATGGTTTGGGGATACTTCTGGTTTTAGTTTACGGGTACTAAGACGTAAAGTCTGGCTCAGGGAAGCTTCCAAGCAACGAGCTGTACGCAAGTGCTGGACACGTCGGGGTAAGGGGGCGAAAAGTATCAGGTAAGGAGTCGAAAGCGTGTAAATGTAATGGGAGGACTGCGTTACCATGACAGGCTCCGCTTAGGTTTTTTTATTGATAATGGTTTTGCTGATAGTTTTTTTGAGCAGTTAGTCCTGAACAAATTTGTCTTCCCTGAGTGGGCCGGTCAAAGAAATCTAGCCGAGTAGGAACGGATAGGTTCGAACTTTCTAGTAATTTTGGACAATGCAAGTTTTCACAAACGCCAAGACATTATTGATAAAATCGAGCAAACACTCCCGAATATTCATTTGTGTTTTTTACCCGCTTACAGTCCCGACTTTAATTTAATAGAGTTAGTGTGGCATTCATGTAAAGCGAGCTTGTGGGATACTCCCAAGGGCAGACTTTACGTAAGGAGTTCATTGCACATCGGTTATTTCAGTGCGCCCACGCAACTTAAAGAACTCTTGAAAAGATTGCTCAATGATGGCAAGTTAGTAATTAATTGGCATAGAAAGCTCCGTAATAAGGGAAATAGAGTTGTTGCAAGTTAGATGTCTATTAGCTTACCAATGACCTTATTACTGGGCTACTTTTATCCCCTCTGGTGAATGGGCAAGGCTCGAAAATTAATCCTTAAATTAATTATTGCTAATATCGGGAATTGCGATTACTTGCTTTGTATCTACTGTCTAACTAGCTAAATGTGATTGCGGCGATCGCACTTACTTGTTAATAATGACGTTGTATTAAGGCTACTTGAGAAATATCTATTTTCTTATTATGGTCAATGATTCCTTAAACTATATAGAGCAGTGGTTGGCAGTTAATGCCCCTCGGATTTTGAATGAATCTCTAAATCCGGAAGCTACTGAAAACCAACTAACAGCATTGGAAACTGCCATTGGTAAATCTTTACCCAAAGACTACAAAGATTTGTACCGTCGGTATAATGGATTGAAGAATGGGCTGAATGGGGAAGAAAACCTAGGCAGTTTCTTCTATGGCATGAGTTTCCTGCCTCTTGCTGAAGTGTTGTGGTGGATGGAGCATCAGAGGCAGCATGAAACAGAACCAGTAGTACCTCTTGATAAAGCCGCCACTGCTTTGAATCCTCAAAACCGTCAAAACCCACTCTGGCTGAGATTGGGTTTTGACGGTTCGCACACTTGGCTAATGATAGACTTAGACCCCAGTAAGTTAGGCACCTATGGTCAAGTCATTTTTTTAGATGAAGAATACGAAACTGCTTTCCTTGTAGCCGATTCTGTCGCTGGACTACTTGCCACCTTTGCCCAAGACTTGAGTATGGGACTATATCAACTAAACCCCGACGCTGCCGAAGATGGAGAGGATTATATAGACCCCGATGCCAGTATTGACTTAGTAAACTGGTATAGTGCAGAACGCTGGCAGAACGCCGCCGAGCAATAACAGTTATATTGCCAAGATAAGCCGGGAAAATGCTATTAGTTCAAGTTCTATTAGTAATAGTGACAACACTTTATCGGGCGATCGCCTGCAAATGAGTAGAATAGTAGGTGGTACAAAAATAGTACACCTTAAAAATGCACATCCTCTGGTTCCGTCGAGACTTAGGTTTGAGTGACAACGAGATAGTTGCTCATTCTACCGCCGATAACGCTAAAGTCTTGCCCTGCTTCATTATCGCTCCTTGGTTTTACGAGCAGGCAGAAGTGGGCAAAGCCAGAGTTAAATTTTTGTTCGACTCTTTAGAAAATTTAGACAGTAACCTCAGAGAACGGGGGAGTTAGCTTTACTTATTTGAAGGTAATAGCCTCAATATAATTCAAGAGCTTACTTGCCAGTTAATCCAATCGCGCGATCGCCCAAAACTGTTCTTTAATCATGATGTGCAGGTGCAGCATGGGATAGAACGAGATCGCCACATCATAAATTTCTACCGCGAACGTAGCCTTGAATACCACCAAGGACTGAACAACTTCCTCCAAACTGATGGAAACCGCCGCGATGAGTGGACTACCGAATATTACACCTATTTACGACAACCGCTACATCCAACCCTAGAACTCATTAACACCCCTAAGCTAAACCTCAACATCCCGCAGCTTACCTTCAGCGATTTGAAGCAAAAGTACAGCCAGTTTTGGCACTACCGAGAATACTTATTTTAGTGGCGGTGAGACACAGGCAATAGCTACACTAGACTCATTTTTAAATTCCCGTTTTCACGGCTACCACTGGAAAATCTCGCGCCCCTGGCAAACTCAACAAGGTGCTACATCCCATTTATCGCCTCACTTAACTTTTGCTACTATTTCTGTTCGACAAGTTTACCAAAGTACCAAAGCTAAAGCCGCCGAATTAGCTAATAATCCCAAAGCTCAATTTTCTCTCAGGACATTTCGAGATCGCCTGCGCTGGCATGACAGCTTTACTCAACGGTTGTACTTCCACCCATTAGTAGATACCAACCGTTACCGGGACTACCGACGAGTGTTACTCACCTGCCGAATTAAATGAGG
>CAJQOK010000498.1 GCA_905479905.1 uncultured Aliterella sp. | reverse complement strand
CGTAGGCGGACAACCGATTGTCTTTGATCGCGTCAAGGGGTCAAAGGCTTGGGATGTAGATGGCAATCAGTATATTGACTATGTAGGTAGTTGGGGGCCCGCTATTTGCGGTCACGCCCACCCAGAAGTAATTAGCGCCTTACAAACCGCCTTAGAAAAAGGTACTAGCTTTGGTGCGCCTTGTTTCCTCGAAAACGTCCTTGCAGAGATGGTAATTAATGCCGTTCCCAGCATTGAAATGGTACGTTTTGTCAATTCGGGAACCGAGGCTTGTATGGCTGTTCTGCGCTTGATGAGAGCTTTCACCGGACGCGATAAACTTATCAAGTTTGAGGGCTGCTATCACGGTCACGCGGATATGTTTTTAGTCAAAGCTGGGTCGGGGGTTGCGACTTTAGGTTTACCCGATTCCCCCGGAGTACCCAAGTCAACCACAGCCGATACTTTGACCGCGCCTTACAACGATTTGGAAGCAGTTAAAGCTTTATTTGCTGAACATCCAGGTCAAATTGCTGGAGTCATTTTAGAACCAATAGTAGGAAACGCGGGTTTTATTGCTCCTGATGCTGGCTTTTTGGAAGGGTTGCGCTTAATAACCAAAGAAAATGAAGCGTTGCTAGTATTTGATGAAGTAATGACTGGGTTTCGGATTGCTTACGGTGGCGCTCAGGCTAAGTTTGGAGTTACGCCGGACTTGACAACGTTGGGTAAAGTTATTGGCGGTGGGTTGCCTGTAGGAGCCTATGGCGGTCGTAAAGATATTATGTCTATGGTTGCGCCATCGGGGCCGATGTATCAAGCGGGGACGCTTTCGGGAAATCCTTTAGCGATGACGGCGGGAATTAAAACTTTAGAATTGTTGCAAAAGCCTGGTACTTACGAGTATTTAGACCAAATTACTAAAAAATTGACCGATGGGTTACGGCTTATTGCCAAGCAAACAGGTCAAGATGTTTACACAGGTCAAATTAGCGGGATGTTTGGTTTATTTTTTACTTTAGGACCAGTTCACAACTACGAAGATGCGAAAAAGTCAGATTTAAGCAAGTTTAGCCTTTTCCATCGCGGAATGTTAGAGCGGGGAATTTATTTAGCCCCTTCACAATTTGAGGCTGGGTTTAGCTCCCTGGCTCATACCGAGGCTGATATTGACCAAACTTTAGCCGCCGCAAAAGAAGTAATGTCTAACCTCTAGAATTACTCAGATTTTAGCTAGTTCCCTAGGCTCCCAACTCTTTTGTTTTAGGGGTTGGGGGCTTTGTTTGCTGCTCTATTTGCCAAAAGTAGCGATCGCCTAATCTGTTGTATAGTACAATTGCACTAACTTGAAGGCATGAGCGCCAGAATTTGATCGACAAACTCTTGATGGTCAACCACAGGCTTAGAAATATAGCCGTCAGCACCACTTAGACTAAGAAAGCTCTGGCGATCGCCTTCCATAGCGTGAGCGGTAACTAAAATTACAGGCAAAGAAGCCGTTTCGGGGTTTGCTTTTAACATTTGGGTAATTTTGATACCATCAACAGCCTTACCTTGATACACACTGCGAGAGAGAGAAACATCCATCAAAATAATGTCTGCGAGTTTATTCAAGGCAATTTGCATTACTTCTTCGACATTTTCTGTATGCTTTACCCCTAAACCTGCACGTTTGGTCAAAATTTTGGCAAAAACACGCGCATTAATCGGATCGTCTTCCACAATCAAAACAGTTTTCATACTTTATGGGGTGCAAGCTATTAAATGTTGATAGTTAAAAATATTGAAGCTATGACTAAAATTAACGCATCCTCAAAAAATAAGTAAATTCATTTACTTATCGACACCAACAAGTAAATGCTGGGCATTACCCCGCAACTTACGCTGGTAAGTTGTCAAAAATGATTCTATACTCTTAAAATTTCTTCGTCTAGACAGGAAAACATCATGGCAAAACAGTTAAACCTTCTCCCTACGGGACAGGTAATCGCCACCGCCCTGCATACAGAAATGCAACGGTCTTATCTTGAGTATGCCATGAGTGTAATTGTCGGGCGGGCATTGCCGGATGTCCGCGATGGGTTAAAGCCCGTCCATCGCCGGATATTGTACGCCATGCACGAACTAGGATTGACCCCGGATCGCCCTTATCGTAAGTGTGCGCGGGTAGTAGGAGACGTACTAGGTAAGTATCATCCTCATGGCGATCAATCGGTCTATGAGGCTTTAGTTAGGCTGGTACAGGATTTTTCTAGCCGCTACCCACTACTAGCCGGACATGGCAATTTTGGCTCCGTAGACAACGATCCCCCGGCGGCGATGCGATACACCGAAACGCGGCTATCGCCCATTAGTCACGAGGCAATGCTGGCAGATATCGGTGAAGAAACTGTTGAATTTATTAGCAATTTTGACAATTCGCAGCAAGAACCTACCGTACTTCCAGCCCAACTACCTTTATTACTATTAAATGGCTGTTCGGGCATTGCTGTGGGGATGGCGACGAATATTCCGCCGCACAATTTGGGCGAAATAGTCGATGGTTTGATTGCCTTAATCGACCAGCCAGAGTTAGCCGAGGAGAAGCTATTAGAGTTAATTCCGGGGCCAGATTTTCCGACTGGGGGTCAAATAGTGGGGACTGGGGGAATTAAGGAAGCTTACACCACCGGGAAAGGAAGTATTGTG
>CAJQOK010000497.1 GCA_905479905.1 uncultured Aliterella sp. | reverse complement strand
AAGATCGCGGACTACATCTCCACCTTCATTGAGGTAGCTTGCTGTCCAAGTATTGCCTTGACTATCGAGAAAATGTGGCCCCATACCCCGTACCGCAAACAAAGTACTCTTATAAGCTTCAGTTTGGTCAACGTTTTTTGTATGAGACTCGATCATTTTTCCTACCATCTCCAAATGACCAAATTCTTCTATGGCAATATCTTGGAGCATATCTTTGATGCCTGCATCTTCAATATGAAAAGATTGTACCCAATACTGTAAAGCTGCGGATAATTCACCTGTAGCTCCACCGAATTGCTCTAAAAGTAGTTGAGCAAAACGCGGATCGGCTTCCTTAATATCTACTGTATGAATAGTCTCTTTCTTGTGAAAAAACATGAATTTCTCTCTTTTATAAAAACGGATCGGCAGACTAGCAAACTATCTGACTTTTGGCTAAACCTAAATAATTATTGTTAAATAACTTTAGTTTTGCTTCTTTTTTATGTTAGTAGATGCGTTTAACGCTATCATGCACCTTAAGAAAGATTTGGTATTTGAACTTACGTGGTAAAAATTAACATTACACACTTTTACGAACGAATAAAATTATATTTCTACGTGATTGAAAACTATTTTATACAAAAGTACACTTAAAATTGTAAATTAATATTTTATTGCTGTTCGGCAGAGTAAGTATAAAAGTTTTGCATTACTCCAACTGTTTGAAAACGATACAGAGGAAAAAAAATAATTGATAAGTTAGTGCGATAAATACTAAACAAAATAAAATTTTGTCTTTGCGTATTGCTAGCAATAACTTGCTTTACATATAGACGGTTGGAGTCAATCAAGGAGGCGCAACCTTGAACTGAGGTTTCAGGTACTTGGCTACAAACATCATCTTTTAAATAAGTATTAAGTCGTTCTACTGCGTATTCTTCATAGGTTGAGGAATCTGGGTTAGTCATCGCCATTGCTGTCACTAATCCAGCTAAAACAAATAAACTAATGGACGCAGGCGGTTTTAAGCTTTTCATTATTTATTTTTGATATTAGTTCTATATACTTGTTACGTGCAGCCTTAGTTAACGCCGATACCAATCAGCAATTTTTTGCGGAGAAATACCGAGTAAGTAAGCAATAATTGCTACTTGATTGATGAAAATAGTTTGCATAATTCCTAACTTTTGCCAGCGCCTTTTTGAAGTAATAACAGGAGTAGAAATAATGGTAATTCGTCCTCTACGTCTCAAACGACAAATTAGTTCAAAATCTTCCATAATTGGCAAATTAGCAAAACCACCTAATTCGTGAAATAGTTTAGCCTTGAGGAATATAGCTTGATCTCCATAGGGTAACGCGAAAATGCGCGATCGCATATTTACACCCATTTCCACTAATCTTAACCTCCACGAAGCACTATCAATTCTCAATGCAAACGCACCCGCCACAACATTACTAGCCATTGCTTGATAAACCATAGTATCAAATTCGATTGGTAAACGGGTATCGGCGTGCAGAAATAATAAAATCTCTCCGGTTGCAGTTTGTGCGCCAGCGTTCATTTGTTGGGCGCGACTTGCAGTATTAGATACTAAAACCTTTACTCCTAATTCTTTGGCTATTTGCACCGTGCTATCTTGGCTACCACCATCGACAACAATTATTTCTACATTTCGTGTATTGGCAATAGTAGCAGCAATATTTTCAGCTTCGTTTAAAACAGGAATAATTACAGAAATACGAGCAGAATAGGTCAAAATCTGGTGACTAACGAAATGAAAGCGGAACAAATTTACTAAAAAACAGTCAACATTAAAAAAAATTTTCGTGGGTTAAATCGTTGATAGTAAAGATTTTAGCTGAGAGGACTGAGTTACAATAGTTCTCAGTACAAGCTCTACGCAAAGGTCTTTGTCTCACTTTAAGCAAAGGGCGTTGACAATCGCATCTTATCCCACAACACAAGAATTAAAGGCTTTTTAAGTCTGTTTTTTATTTATCATGCTTACTCAACATCGCAAGCCTGTAAGTCTGTCTCTAGTCTCCACAGACCTACCCCTGTGGTCAGTTGTAGAAACTGCTGCAACACTATATCAAAAAACCTGCGAACAGTTCCATATAGTCTTACACGAACCACCGTTGCAGCAGTTAGAACTAGCTACTCCTCGTCTACTCTGGCTTGATATTTCCCCTTACCGGGTAACAATGAGTATGCAAGCAAGCGGTAAAGTAAGTTATCGTCATTCATGGCAACAAGGGGCTTACGGGTATAGCTACTATTGGTTGCAAAGTCAGTCATTCAAACCTCAAGAGCAATTGCGATTGCGTAATTTTACTTGTAATCTAAAATTGGTTGGGCAAACTTTGCCAGAAAATTTGCGCTTGGAATACGAGTTGTGGTCAGAAAAAGTGCAAATGGGACGCTATACACTGAATTTAGATATTCACCATTAACTTATTGCGAATCATTGACGATAAGATGGCAATCATCTATACTAATCATCGGATATAGTTGCAAATTATTTGCAACAAATAGGAAGCAACGCGATCGCACAACATGGGAAATGATACACTACAAGCTAAGGCGAAGCTACTATTGAGTCGCAGACAATTTTTAGAAGTTGCTTTAGCCGGGGTAGGTGTTACGGGTGCAGCCTTGGCTTATCAAGCGCTTAATCAAAAGTCTATACCTGTACGAATCCCAAATATCTCCTCTAATGACTTGCCAAAAGATAGCAATAACCCAATGGCAATCTTGCGAGATTTTGATTATGGCACGGTAAAGCGGGAAAAAGGACGAACGATTAGAGAGTATAAAATCGTTGCCGAAAATTCAACAATTGCTTTAAATAGTGCTGTTAATTTTAATACTTGGAACTTTAATAATCGCATCCCAGGGCCAACATTAAGGGCAACTCAAGGCGATCGCATCCGGGTAGTATTTTATAATAATGGCGGACATTCCCATTCTATGCACTTTCACGGTATTCATCCGGCGGAAGCTGATGGTTTGCGCCCAGTACGTCACGGAAATGCGGCAATTTATGAATTTGATGCCGAACCTTTTGGCGTTCAATTATACCATTGCCATGTTGAACCCGTAACACGGCACATTAGCAAGGGATTGTATGGAATGTTGATTATTGATCCGCCCAAACCTCGCCCCCCGGCTGATGAAATAGTTTTAGTAATGGGAGGATTTGATACAAACGATGACAACAAAAATGAGTTTTATGCTTTTAATGGGCAACCAAATTATTATAAAACTCATCCGATTCCTATCTATCAAAATCAGTTAGTGCGGCTTTATTTGCTCAACATGATTGAGTTCGATCCGGCGGTTACTTTTCACCTCCATGCTAACTTTTTTCAGGTTTATAAAACGGGTAGAACTCTTAAACCTACGGAAGAAAGCGACGTAATTACAATGGGGACGGCGGAGAGACATATTTTAGAATTTGCTTACAAATATCCGGGCAAATATATGTTTCATCCTCATCAAGATGCGATCGCGCAAGAGGGTTGTATGGGTTTATTTGAAGTTTTACCAGCAAGTTAAAAAAGTTTTTCATTCATAGTAAATAAATACCATGTCTATTCTACGATTTTTGGCTCTCACTTTTGCGGCGGCTATGCTCTCAGTTTTATTTAGCTGCAATCAAACGCCCTCTGTTACAACGCCAAATGTTGCG
>CAJQOK010000496.1 GCA_905479905.1 uncultured Aliterella sp. | reverse complement strand
GAAGCTTACCGTCGCGGCGAATGAGAGTTGTTGTTGATACCAATGTATTAGTTTCTGCTGTCCTAAAGGGGAAAAAGCCACGAGAGGTTATTCAGTTTATTATTGACACTCAAGGTTTTGAGTGGATTGGGTCGGTAGAAGTTTTAGCTGAATATACAGAGGTTTTAAGCCGTCGTAAATTAAAACTGACAGATGAAATCAAAGAAGAATGGTTTAAAACTATCAATACAGTAATAGCAATCATTGATGTTGATGTAGAAATTGATTTCCCTAGAGATCGAAAGGATGCTAAGTTCATCGCTTGTGCTTTAGCAGGTGGAGCAGATTTTTTGATTACAGGCGATCGCGATTTTACTGAAGCTCAAACTTTGATGGATACTACAATTATTTCTGTGTCTTTGTTTAAGAAGTTAGTTTGCGATCTAAAGAATGAGGAAAGTAGTTAAGAGTAGAGCGACGCGCGGCAGCCCACCCGGTAACGGGCTTCGCACTCAACGAAAATATTATCAACAAGCGCGTCGCATAGGTCTATCATGGGGTTTGTTTTTGAGGAGAGGGGGTAAAGGCGAAGCTCTGCGAGCGCGCTGGCGCTATCGCACTGCTTAAACCAATTGTAATAAGGTGATAATGAGTTCTATTTCTCCAGGCAATTATGGCGAACTTTTGGTACAAGTCAAGCAGCGCGTTCGTTCGGCTCAATATGAAGCACTAAAAGCCGTTAATAAAGAATTGAGTGCTTTGTATTGGGCTATTGGGGAAGCGAAGCCCGTAACCGTTCCAGCTTGCGCGCGTCGCGATTCGTCAGCAAGGCAAAACTTGGGGTATGTCTGTGGTGGAACAATTGGCGACAGACTTGCAAGCAAAGTTTGCGGGTATCAGTGGTTTCTCTGCTCGTAATATTTGGAGAATGCGAAATTTTTATTTGACTTAGTAAGTGCTGCAAAAGAGATGATTATTGATCTTCCACCTCTTACTACTCAAAATAAAATTGCAGGTATTCTCTCAAACTACGATCGCCTAATCGAAAACAACACGCGGCGGATCGAGATATTGGAGGAGATGGCGCGAAGTCTCTACGATGAGTGGTTTGTCAAATTCCGCTTTCCTGGACATGAACAAACCAAAATGGTTGATTCAGAATTGGGGCTTATTCCTGAAGGTTGGGAGGTCGGAAAGCTAGGCAGTGTATGCCATGTTCTATCAGGATATGCTTTTAAAAGTAGAGATTGGCAAAAAACTGGAATTCCTGTTATTAAAAATATAAATTCTGATAATACAGTTCAATTAAAAGAAACGGATTGTGTCTCAAAAGAAATTTTATCCAATAAGCTTAATAAATATTTGTTAAAGAACGGTGATTTTTTAGTAGCAATGACTGGGGCGACGGCAGGTAAAGTTGGAAAGCTTCGTATTAATAATCCCGTACTCTTAAATCAACGTGTTGCTAAACTAGAACCTCTTGAGCATTACCGAGCATACATTTGGCAAATTGTAAGCAGTAAAGAAGGACAAACTCGCTTTTTTAATTTAGCAGACGGAGCCGCTCAACCTAATATGAGCGCTTCGCAAATTGAAAAATTAGATATTATCTTACCGTCTTGTTCTCTTTGTCAGCAATTTCATTCAGTAGCTAATGATATTCATATGCAAATTGATAATTTTGTCTTTCGCAATCAAAATCTTTGTCAAACCCGCGATTTACTTCTCCCCAAACTCATTTCTGGCGAAATAGATGTAAAAAACCTTGATATTAAAACTGAGGTAGCAGCATGAGACATCCGCAACTATCAGAGATTCTCCAAAAATTACGCCTCTATTTTACCCAGTTGTACAGCGAAGCCCGTTACCGTTCCAGCTTGCGCGCGTCGCCCAATGAGTTGAATTAGTAATTAAAAGTGATCGCCAAGGAAAATAAATAGAAGTGCGATCGCATTGTAAAGAATAAAAAGTATGAAAACGCTAAACAGAATCACACTAAATCCACAAATTATGGGTGATAAACCTTGCATTCGGGGGTTAAGAGTCACCGTTGGGACAATTGTAGGACTTATGGCATCTGGTCATTCAGCCGACGAAATCCTGAAAGCCTACCCCTACCTAGAATTAGCAGATATTTATGAAGCGATCGCGCTATGCAGCATGGCGCTTTGAATAAGTCGAGGTTACAAATGTTGTATGACTCTTTATAAAAACAAATACCGGATCGAATCAACAAGATGTAAAAACTGGGATTATGCCTCCAATGGATATTATTTTGTCACTATTTGCACTCATAATAGAGAATATTTTTTTGGTGAAGTGGAAGGCAACGAGATGTATCTATCTGCAATTGGTGAAATTGCAGCCCAAGAATGGCATAAAACCGCACAAATTCGTCCTAATGTTGAATTGGATGAATGGATCGTCATGCCCAACCATATGCACGGAATTATAATTATTAAAAATCAACCTATAGAGACGTTTTCTCGGATAGAAATAGAGACGTTCCACCGGAACGTCTCTACATCACGATTAAAATCAGATTCATTGGGTGCGATCATTGGTCAATTTAAATCGGTTTGTACAAAACGTATTCGGGAGGCGGGTTTTTCTAGTTTTGGCTGGCAAACCAGATTTTACGACCATATTATCCGCGAACAAACATCTCTAGAAAACATCAGAAAATACATCGTTAACAATCCTATGAAATGGGAATTAGATAGACACAATGCCACAAATTTGTATATGTAAAATCGTCCCTATCCCGTATTCCCTGTAGAGACGTTCCGGTGGAACGTCTCTGTTTCTAGACAACGCCGGAACGTCTCTACAACGTAAAATCGATATAATAAAAATTCCCTCATGAATGCACCTCACCCCGATTCAGAAGCCGCCCTAGAAAACGCCGCGATCGCACTAATTGCCAGTTTAGGATGGGAAACCATAAATTGTTATCAAGAAGTATGCGGTAATAGTAGAGACGTTCCGGTGGAAGTCTCTATATAGGAAGAGAAACCAGAAGTGAGGTAGTTTTAGTTCCCCGCCTGCAATCTGCCCTAGAAAAACTGAATCCTGGCTTACCCCAGGTAGCGATCGCGTTAGCAATTGACGAAATAACACGCGATCGCAGTACCTTAAGTTTGGCAAACGCCAATCGAGAAATTTATCAACGTTATCGACTGGAACACCCCAAATAATAACGATTTTCTTTTAACTTCCCAATTCTCAATTACTGGAGAAATTTACACCAGACGCGCAGATTTACTCTGTTTTGTCAATGTACCCCTAGTTTTTATCGAACTCAAGGCACACCACCAACGGCTAGAGCTTGCCTACAAAAAGAACCTTACCGACTACAAAAGCAGTATTCCCCAACTATTTTGGTACAACGCTTTTATTATTTTGTCCAATGGTAGAAACAGTTAGTAGCCTAACGGCTCAATGGGAGCATTTCTCTGAATGGAAAAA
>CAJQOK010000495.1 GCA_905479905.1 uncultured Aliterella sp. | reverse complement strand
GATCGCGGAAATGATTTATTTGAGCCTTCTAGTCAACACTGAGCTTCGGAAAATCCGGTTCTTTGTTTGTATTAAATTGACTACTATTTACTGTCTGCGGTGTCTTCATCACGCTGTCCGAGCAATGTGCGAATAGCGGTCATAATCTCAGGCGCTGCCAGTATTAGGGATGCGAACGAGGAAACCGTCGCTACCTGACAGTATTCGCAAAACGCTTTGTTCTCGCTCCATTCTTCACGGGCTAACTCAAGGTTTGTCACACAGTCCACCAAAATCTTTATACCCATTGCGATCGGTAATAACGGGTTAGTGCGCGCGCGATTAATACCACCAGCAGCAGCCAACCAAGCGGTAATCGCGTAAGTCAAAACCATTATTGGCCCATCGGGCGAGTCAAATCGGCTGTAAGCGTAGTTAGATGCGTCCACGCGGTCTGCATCAAAAATCTGCTGTCCAGGCGGATCGGGTAAGTGACTGATAATACCAGTTTGGTATAGCGTAACAAGTTGTCCCATTGACCCCCCAAGCATAGACAAACCAATTATTGCCCGCCGACGGCTCATGTGAGGGTCTTTTCCCTGACGCAATTCCTGACTTAGTTGTTGTGGTTCCATAAAAAACAATCCTTTTGTAACGTAGGCATTATGGTTATATCAGCCATGCACGAATCCTTAAGTTAACGATGAAGAGGATACGCAGTAGACCTCTCATTCAACAACGATCGCGCTTTGCATTGATTAGCTAGGTACATTTTTACTAAATCCGTTTTATGCGTACCTCTAACGCTAGAGGTACTTCTCAGTTGCAGAATTTTATTAGTTAATGAGCGAAAACCTGTAAGGAGCGACTTTTTGATATTACATATCAGTGGCATTATTACCATAATGCGGTTTCTGCCATTAAAGCAAAGGATGTAGTTCGCAATTTATAGCAAGTTAGAGTGTAGTAACTGGACGATATAGAATGCTCAAGAGTAATTTTCAACATTCACCACAATTACTACAATTTGCGTAAACCTTGATTACTTGTGAGTAAACCTTGATTGCTTGTATCCTCGCTTTTACTGCTTGAACACGGGATTGGGAAGCTTCTATAAATAAATCTGTGGAATATAAACTCTGCTTTTGTAATAACAAGGCATACATTAACGACTTTTCTGCATGATACTGAACCAGCAGCCCGTATTCTTCAATTTCATGACCATAATCTGCCATGATTGGGTAGCGCTTTTGAATATTCTTGCCTAATACCTCTATTGCCTGACCACGTTTTATTGCCATTAATGCGCGCTCTTTTGCTTTGTACGCCCTAGATGTTGAATCTCTACGCATTTATCCCATTTAGAACTTGGACGAGTAATCTGGCTGGTAAAAAAAGTTAGCGTTTAAGCTAATTTAAGACGAGCCAAATTATTGTGTTGTTGCATCCTTAAAATAACTACAACCGTTGATACTACCTTCTACTAAAAGATAGAGCTAATATAAATAAAACTGGTAACTTGTATACAAGTGTTAGTTCAAAAGAAACATTGTTGCTAGTAGCAATATTGTTAAGTCTAGAGTTTAAATTAGCTAATTTTAGGTAGGTCATTTCGTTCCTGCTGACTTGCTGCTAAATGAACTGATTGTTCCTCAACTATTCCCCTAAGCATCCCAATTAATTAGCTAAATGGCGTTGCTGCACTTAGAGTAGGTCGTCCTTGCAGACAGTATAGAATCACCTAATTCTTTTGAGCATACTCCTCAGAAAAATCAAAGTATTTACTAGCTTATTGCCGGAGTTTTCTGTCCCAATGCCTAAATATAGTTAGATTTCTGGCAAAATCATCAATGAACGTTCCGTTAGGTCTTGCATTCTCTGGCAGAGGTTGGGAAGATTGTAATAAAGTACGAAAGCTGCTAGATGAGTACAATTAGCGTTGTAATAAATTGAAGACCATGACCTGACAAGAGTAGAGATTCGGGCAAGTCTGCAACAGTGTAAAAGCATTATTATGGAAGAAGTATAAATTTGCAACTGTATAGCTCAACATATACAGTTGTCTTGCAAAATCTTAAAATTAACGGCAATAATTTTCATTACCTTTTGCTAAACGAGGGGTTAAATATTAATTTAAACTGATAACTTGGATACAAGTGCCATTAATAAAAGCGTTTTGGGCTTCACACTTTTTGTAATATGCTACTGTTACGTAATTAGTTTTCAGAAGCTGCTCAGAAAATTGTCTATTTTCAACTATGACCTGCTCTATTAATAATTTTTCGGTTGCAGCAGAACAGTTGAAAATAAATAACGCAAGTTTGATTACTAAAAATTCGCTTTGTTGTGATTAAGAAAACTTTATTATTAGGAAGAAGCATTATGTTAGAGCATCTGGACGAAAAAGTTGCCAAAATGCCCCAATCAGAAATTATTGAAGTATCATCTAATTCGCCGTTAGCTTTTAGCTCTGATGAAAGCTTGCCCCTAGCTTTAACAATAAATTGGCAATGGGTTTTAGCAAAAATCACTGAAGCCTTGGTAGAGAAGGACAGCAAAGGAGTACTTAAGTTATTATTTTTTGACCTAGATTATGTACAACTCAATCACAATGCTGTAGAAGATGTGCGTAGTTTAGTTAGGCAATCAGTTGATGAAAATACGCTTAAGACAACACAAATTCATATTCATTCACTCAAGGAGTTGGCTAAGGAATATTTAGCTCGTCCCCTTCTTAACCAACCGAGGCTTAATGACATCATTGATAAGTGTAGTTTAATTATCCTCCAGCTTAAGAGTTTAGAAGTTGTTGGAGTAGGAGCTTTTATGCTGGCTTCGGGTTTACACTTAGCACTACTGCAAGAACAGGCAGCATCTGGAACAATAGAGTGGAGTAACGTCAAAAAGCAGGTAATTGAGTATAGTCAATATGCTGAAAGTGTAACTCCTCAACTATTTAGCCTGACTGTGGGTCGGATTGATAAATCATGTCAGTGCATTAAGTGGAAACCTCAGCCTGAAGACATAGTAAGCACAACACAATATGAATGCCGTTATTGTGACGGCAAAGACATTCATTTGTTTCGAGCAACTAGCGCCGAGGTAGAAACTGAATGTAGTAAACACCGACTGCAAATGTTTCAAACTATGACAGATATTGTGAATCATACTGCTGCCCAGCCAGTGCGAACAGCGCTTAGACAATGGCGCAACATTAGCAGGTATTGAGAGTGATAAAATCTACGGACGTTATACCCAAGGAGCGCTTAAACAAGCGGTGGCTAAAGATTAGCTAGTGACGCTCTGCTTGTCTTCGGTTGTTAAACTTGTTCGAGTTTCACTCGTCCTCAGTAGTAAAGTTCAAACCTTTTGCGAAAGTTTCGCACTTTACTATTGGCAAAAGTAGCGTTAATATCCGCTTTTGCATCAAGCCATGTTTATGAGCTTTAGGATGAATGCACTAACATTCCCTAATTTGTTGATAGCGTCAGGGTTAGTTCTACTTCACCAATCCCACATTTTTTGAGGCATAACCGACTAGCCTTAGAAAATGTAGCTTGATAACTTTAAGCAGGTTGGTAAACGTAGATACAACTTTTCAAATATCTCTAACTTTTGGTGTCTGCCTCCGCTTTATACCATGTGCTACATTCTCTAGAATTCAATCAGTGTTCTAGGTTCTTTATGCCTGAAACTCAACCGAGAGAAATTGCCAAATTAATTCGTGAAACCCGACAACGCCTCGGACTTTCACAAGAAAAGTTTGCCAGTAAACTTGGGGTTTCTTTTCAAAGCGTTAATCGCTGGGAAAATGGACGAACAAAACCGATACCTTTGGCACTGAGGCAGATTAAAACATTGTTGGACGAAATGGAAGACAGTAGGGATTTACTAGAGCGGTACTTTCCCAATCGGCATAAATAAAGGTAGTTGAGTGGAAAAGTCTACGATTCCTGAAAATATTTTAGCTAGTGCGGGAGAAGTCGGAACACTGCTGCGCTCCTTTGACTGGTCTACAACGGCTCTCGGCTCGGTTGAAACCTGGTCGCAAAGTTTATGGACTGCGGCGATGTTATGCCTCACTTCTCGCTTTCCTATGGTCATCTTATGGGGAACCCAGTTGACTCAGATTTATAACGATGGATATCGGCAGATATTAGGCACAAAGCATCCTCAATCGATGGGACAGTCCACCCAAAAATGTTGGTCTGAAGTTTGGCACATCAACGAGCCAATCATTCGAGCGGTCTTCGAGCGAGGACACGTTACTTATTTGGAAAATCAACTTTATCCGATTAGACGCAATGGCTATTTAGAAGAGAGTTATTTCACGCTGTGCTATAGCCCCATCTACTGCGAAGTCGCTGTGAGCGGCGTTTTAGTCACAGTTTTGGAAACCACTGAGCAAGTGATTAATCAACGCAGACTCCAGACGCTACAGGAATTGAGTGCCAAAACTACCCAGTTTCAAACGGTTCAGACTGTCTGCAAGGCAGCATCTCAAGCGCTGGCAAACAACACAGCCGATTTGCCTTTTGTTTTGCTCTACTTGCTGAACCCCGATCGCCTGAGTGCCGATCTTGTTGGAACTGTTGGCATTGAACCTGGCACGATCGCTAGTCCTCAAGTGATTCTTTTAGATCAAAGTTTTGTTCCCTGGTCGCTTGCAACCGTAATCCAGACGGAATCAGCGCAAGTCGTGGACTTGGAGTCTCAGTTTGGTTTACTTTTTGGCGATATTAAGTCAGCATCGCCTCGCTCGGCTTTCGTGCTTCCCATGCGGGAGGCAGGGCAAAATAAGTTACTGGGCGCGATCGTGGTGGGTATCAACGCTCAAAAAGAACTGGATAACCCTTATCGAGAATTTCTAACATCGGTAGCTGAACAGATTGCCACTGTATTAACGACGGCTCAGGCACTAGAAGCAGAGCGACAGCAAAACCAGGTTGCCTTACGTGAAAGTGAAGTCCGATTGCACCAACTGGCAGAAAATATTTCCAGCGTCTTCTGGCTGTTTGACTCGTACAACCATCAACTTCTCTACGTCAGTCCTGCTTACGAGCAAATTTGGGGACGTTCCTGCCAAGACCTTTATACTAACTTTAGCACCTGGATTGACTCGATTCACCCTGATGATCGCGCCCTGATGAAGTCGGCGACAGCCCGTTGTCTTGAGTATGGCAATGTTGAAGAAGAATATCGGATTGTACGCCCTGATGGATCAACTCGGTGGGTGCGCGATCGCGGTTTTGTGATACGTAACGTATCGGGACAGCCTTATCAATTGGCAGGAGTCGCGGAGGACATTACAGAGCAAGTTACTTTAAAAGCAGAGCGAGAGCGAATGCTTGATTATGAGCAAGCAGCACGGGCAGAGGCAGAACGAGCCAATCGCATTAAAGACGAATTTCTCGCGGTGTTATCTCATGAAATCAGAACGCCCCTTAACCCGATCTTAGGATGGTCAAAAATCCTACAAAAGGGCAACCTTAGTCCAGAGAAAGCGACAATAGCTTTGGCAACGATCGAGCGCAATGCCCAGTTACAAGTACAACTAATCGATGATTTGCTTGACGTTTCACGCATTTTACAAGGCAAACTCAGCTTGCAATCCTCATTAATTGATCTGAGTCGAGTTATATCAGCCGCGCTAGAAACGATTCGATTAGCTGCCGATGCAAAAGCACTGAATTTGCATATTGATGTGGCACCGGAGCGCTATTTCATCTTGGGCGATGTCATACGCTTACAACAAGTTGTCTGGAATTTAGTCTCTAACGCAGTCAAATTTACACCCAATGGCGGAAAGATTGAAATTCAGGTCACGCAAGTTGAGAATGATGTTCAACTTCAAGTCAGAGATAGCGGCAAAGGCATTCACCCCAATTTTTTGCCCCATGTGTTTGACTACTTTCGTCAAGAGGATGGCTCCACCACCCGTCAGTTTGGCGGGTTAGGGCTGGGACTTGCGATTGTCCGCCAAATTGTGGAGCTTTATGGCGGAATGGTCGCAGTAGACAGTCCGGGCGAGG
>CAJQOK010000494.1 GCA_905479905.1 uncultured Aliterella sp. | reverse complement strand
TATAACTACAGCTAATACTTCAATCGATATTAAATTCGCGGTCAAAGGACCTTTCAATCCAAGTACTTTCCCTAATATTGGCAGATTAATATATCGGCACAAAGACCAAGATTGCCTGATTATGGACTCCTTTGCTTCCGTCTCGAATATGCTTGAAAATACAATTCAACTTCCTGGTACTGAAGCACCAGTATTTAAGGAGCTACCCTATATTCGGATGGTCGAGCAAACTGGGGCATATTGCGCTACTTCGCTAACATTGCCGCACCGAATAGCATCTGGCTATTTACTCAAAAACAAAAGTGCCAAGCTAAACGGGCAAGATTTTGGCAAGAGCATCAAAGCAGAAATTGTTGCTAATGGGTTACACAAAACTCTCCTTAAATATTGCCCGATGAGCCTGCTGCACGGAGTTTGGTTTTCTCAATTGGATGGGCATTATAAAGTCTCTAAGTCTATTACTGGCTCCTTGACGGCTGTAAATGTTAGCGAAGCCCTAACAGGTGGGGTATCGATGGATACGGTGTGGAAGAGTGCGGAGACTTTGGATCTAAAAGAGTTTGCAGATGCGAAGAAACCTTCGGAGCTAGGTGTAGGGATGATTCCCCATTCAACTACCCGTTATGTGTGTGACCGCGTGGAAGGCTCATTTCAAATTGCCGACCTGCAAATTGCATCCTATCCAATTCCCGCTCAGGGTAAGCGCCTATTGAAAGCCTTGGCTGTCTACGAAATCCTGTCATTTATTGAAACTGTACCAATGCACCGGACGGACTGTAACCTTCAAGTGGTAGAAGTGGAAATTAATAAGCCTTTGAAAATTGATGACACAGAGGTTAAAAAAGCTTTGGAAGCTAGAGTTGTTGTAGAACAAGCCCTTGCCGAGTGTAAAAAATTAGGCATTACTGGGTCTGTAAAAGAAGTTAGCGTTACTCTCAAGGAAAAATCTGCACCAGAAAAAACGTCGAAAGTAAACCCAAGCAAGAATTCACTAGGAGAAGCTCCTGCACAGCTAGAGGACAAAGAATAATGCTTACTCTTGCTATTCGTCTTACTAATCTTACTTATGGTGCTTGTCCGTGGAACCGAGCGCATATTGAAGGGGCAATCGAGAATATCCCATCCCCAACGCGAATTTTTCGCGCCATCATCTCTGGAGCCTTTGTGTCGGGTTTTGGTGACTCTCCGGCTATTAAATCAGTTCTGCAACAATTGGCAGCAGTTCCCCCGATTTACTACATTCCCAAAGGCGAATATGTGGCTCTTCAGAGTTTTCGCAAAGATGAATCTGGTAATGTCGATATTTTATACAAGGGGGGAAAGATGAATGTTGAGCCTTATTATCGTTATGAACCAAACGATTGCACTTTTTTATTGCGTTGGCAAGTAGATTTATCTGGAGCAGAGTTAGTGTTATTGCAATTAGCAATGCAGCAAATTCATTATTTGGGTCGCTCAGAACATCAGGCTGTTTGGGAAATATATACATCAGCAGTCGATGATGAAGTCTTCAATTGCCGACCAAGTAATGATGCTGACGAACAAGTTCAATTAGTGAAGCCAGATTTTATCGACTCATTGTATATTGCACCTGGTGTCCGTAATGCCGAACTGAAATCTGGAATACCAGGCTTTTATCGACTCAGTTATGCGATCTTGCGTTCGCGAGAATATAACATTGTGAAGGGAGTAGTTAAGTGTGATTCAGCGATCTTAGGCATTGATTTGAGCTATCCATTACCTGCTAAAGATGCAATGTATTGGTGTGACAAGTTGCATAAAGCTTTAGTACGAAAGTCCCCTGAAACTGAGAAGTTTCGGGATGGGAGTTTGACTATTACTCCTGTATACGAAGGTATCAACTTTAGGAATTTTTCATTATATTGTCCCGATGGTTTTAGCGATCTCGATCTGGAGATCGTAGAATCGATTTGCAGTTTATATACGAAGGATAGCAAGGTCAATTTATATGTAGAAGAAGTCTTCCAAGCTAAGGAACAAGGGGCGACTAATTGGGAAAGCCGATCTCCATTTTTCTTAACACTCGCGCCATCTTTAAAATATGGTCGTGGTGGGCGGATTCGGAATACTGGATTTCGATTGTTAACTGGCACGAATTTTGTCAAAAACGGAGCCGAACATCAGGCTCTCAAATATTTTTTGCGACGATGCAATGTAACTGAGGGGGTGACTTACCTAGAGGTAGACGGTCTACTGGGTGCATTTCAAGCTGAATCTTGGCTGGCTACTTGTAAAGTTGAAAAGTGGCATGGCTACTGGCAGTGGGCAACCAGACGTTTTAGTGGAGGTAAGGTAAGAGAAATTGCTCCTGCTAACCCAATCGGTTATCGAGTTGAGATCAAAAGTAGATTACCAGTTAGAGGCACTGTTACGATTGGTTATGGCAAAAACTTTGGGCTGGGAGTATTGACCGCGAATGGGTAGGTGTTAAATTGATAATGTTACTGGATATAGCTGAAACAGCGACAGCGCAATGATTGTAGTTATTCAAACTACAAAACTAGCCGCGCACTCTATACTGTAAAGGTTTCAGCGCTTTTAAGCAAACTTGCTCTCTCAATTTGAGCAAGAAAATAAGGGTTTTGCACAAATGAACCTTGAAAACCAAATACGGTAAGATATTCAGGTGATCGCTGCTAAAATCCCTTGGCAACGAGGGAATCTATTGAAACAACGATTCCGCACTCACGGCACTTAATAAGCACTGCTAAAATCCCTTGGCAACGAGGGAATCTATTGAAACAGTAAATTGGGCAAATCAACGAGTAGATTACAAAACCGCTAAAATCCCTTGGCAACGAGGGAATCTATTGAAACGTGGAAAACTTCAAGCCTAAGCAAGAAATTAAATTATCGCTAAAATCCCTTGGCAACGAGGGAATCTATTGAAACAACGATGCCGCCGCGCCTCCTACGCTTGCAAGTGCTAAAATCCCTTGGCAACGAGGGAATCTATTGAAACCAATGACGCACTTAACGACTCAAGTAAGCAATTTAAGCTAAAATCCCTTGGCAACGAGGGAATCTATTGAAACCCTCCGATAGTAAATTTAGCGTTCAAGGCAATTGCGCTAAAATCCCTTGGCAACGAGGGAATCTATTGAAACTAAAAACTCTACCATCGCACTTACGAAATTTTAAAGCTAAAATCCCTTGGCAACGAGGGAATCTATTGAAACTCGCCCTTATCTCCTTTCTCCCCTACTATAGAGAGTGCTAAAATCCCTTGGCAACGAGGGAATCTATTGAAACTTCAGCTATTAGGCTTAATAGCAAGCTGGAATATGCTAAAATCCCTTGGCAACGAGGGAATCTATTGAAACTGAGAGAAACTTTATTAATAGAAACCTAGGAGAATATGGCTAAAATCCCTTGGCAACGAGGGAATCTATTGAAACATAAACAGCACCCAAACAAAACTTAGGGAGTTAGGCTAAAATCCCTTGGCAACGAGGGAATCTATTGAAACTGGGATTAGCTACAAGGATTTTGCAGAGCATTTAGGCTAAAATCCCTTGGCAACGAGGGAATCTATTGAAACAACCGCGATCCGAAGAAGGGCGAACCAGCTAAAGGTTGAAATCCCTTGGCAACG
>CAJQOK010000493.1 GCA_905479905.1 uncultured Aliterella sp. | reverse complement strand
GTAATAGTTACGCCAAATAAGCGATTGACTAACGAAAACAAACTTTCTAATACTTGTTCTAAAGGAAAGTAAGGGCGCAATTCTTCGGCGCTAAAATCAAACTTTTCTTCGCGCTGGCGTTCTGACCAAAAGCTGATATCCCAGTGTTTTAAGTCGCTATTTTCTGGGTTTTTACTTGCTGCAAAAGCTTTTAATTCTGCCAAGTCTTGTTTAGCTGCATCGTAGCTAGTAGCGCGTAATTCTTCTAATAATTCCTCAACTGCTTCAACGCTAGGAGCCATTTTGCGCGCTAGGCTTAGTTCGGCAAAACTATCAAAGCCTAGCAATTGGGCTTTTTCTTGGCGCAACTGTAAAATGCGTTCAACTAAGGGAGTATTGTCTAATTCGCCGCTAGCAGCGCGACTAATAAAAGCTTTGTAAACCTTTTCCCGTAAGTCGCTACGGGTGCTGTGCTGCATAAAGGGCCCAAAGCTAGGAAAATCTAGTGTAATTCGCCAAGGGCCGTTTTCTGGGGTAGCGTCTTCTTGTCCGGCATCACGGGCTGTTTGCGCCGCTAAACTAATTAAGCTGGGTGGTAAACCGTCAATTTCCTCTTTGGTCGTCAAATCTAAACTAAAAGCTTTGGTAGCATCCAAAACATGATTAGAGAATTTGGTCGAAAGTTCGCCTAATTCTAGTTGAATAGCATTAAAACGCTCTCTTTTTTCTCCTTCTAAGCCAATCCCTGATAGTTCAGCATCTTTAATTGCTGCTTCTACAATCCGTTTTTGGGCGGGTTCTAATTTCTCCCAATCTTGGCTAGAGTGCAGCGCTTTAAAAGCGTTGTAGATTGGTTGACTTTGACTGAGTTTGTTAAAAAATTGGATAACTTGCGGCTGCATACTTTCGTAAGCTTCGCGCAATTGGGGGCTGTTTTTTACACCCATCAGATGTCCTACTATACCCCAACTCCAGGTTAGGCGATCGCTCAATCGGTCTAATGGCTCTACTAAGCCGCTCCATGTTGGCTGTACCTTAGCTTCTAACTCTGACAGTTCTTGGTCTACTTGCGCCAATAACTGCGTCATCGCCGGGACAATCTGCTCTGGCTCTATTTCGGCAAAAGGTGGTAATCCTTTACCGATTAGCAATGGATTTTCAGTAGTGGTTGTACTCATAAGCTAATTAACGTTTATCCTTTCTTTTATTGTCGCTTTTTACGAAAAATACCTGTTTAGTAATTACCGTCAATCCCATTAACTGCATTACAAATTTCTCAATCTACGCTATACTAAATCGTAGTCGTTATGAGTTTAACATATTATGGCGGGTAACACTGTAGAAAATCTAGTAATTATTGGTTCGGGGCCGGCGGGTTATACGGCGGCGATATATGCAGCGAGGGCAAACTTGAAACCAGTGGTATTTGAGGGTTTTCAAGCGGGGGGATTGCCGGGGGGACAGTTGATGACGACAACGGAAGTAGAGAACTTTCCAGGGTTTCCCCAAGGAATTACAGGGCCAGAGTTAATGGATAGCATGAAGGCTCAAGCCGAGCGCTGGGGGGCAGAACTGCACACTGAAGATGTGACTTTTGTAGATTTGAGTCAGCGTCCTTTTGTCGTGCGTTCAGAGGAGCGGGAAGTTAAAGCTCATAGTATTGTAATTGCTACCGGAGCAACGGCAAAAAGGTTAGGTTTACCCGGAGAGCATCAGTTTTGGAGTCGGGGTATTTCTGCTTGTGCAATTTGTGATGGTGCTACGCCAATATTTCATCGAGCCGAATTAGCGGTAATTGGCGGTGGCGATTCGGCGGCGGAAGAATCAATTTATTTGACTAAGTACGGCGATACAGTAAATATGCTCGTGCGCGGTGACAAAATGCGGGCGAGTAAAGCGATGCAAGACCGCGTGTTGAGCAATCCAAAAATTACAGTCCACTGGAATAGTGATGTAGTAAATGTGTTTGGTAATGACAATCACATGGAAGGGGTAAAAATTCGTAACCTCAAAACAGGCGAGGAGACAGATTTACACGTTAAAGGATTATTTTATGCAGTTGGTCACAAGCCAAATACTGATTTATTTAAAGGGCAATTAGAGCTAGATGATATTGGTTATATTGTCACTAAGCCGGGTTCAGTAGAAACTAGCGTTGAAGGTGTATTTGCGGCGGGAGACGTGCAAGACCACGAGTTTCGCCAAGCAATTACGGCGGCGGGAAGTGGCTGTATGGGGGCGATGTTAGCGGAAAGGTGGCTATCGGTAAACGATTTACTACAAGAGTTTCGTCAAGTCCCACAAACGGCAAATAATGAGTTAGAGCATGAAACCCAAAAGCCAAGTACAGAACCAAAAGAGTTTGACGTACAGGCTACACGCCATGAAGGAGGCTATGCTTTACGTAAATTATTTCATGATAGCGATCGCTTGTTAATAGTTAAATATGTTTCCCCTGGTTGCGGCCCTTGTCATACCTTAAAACCAATTTTGAACAAAGTAGTAGATGAATTTGATGGTCGGATTCACTTTGTAGAGATTGATATCGAAAAAGACCGAGATATTGCCGAAAACGCCGGAGTTAGTGGTACGCCAACGATTCAATTGTTTAAAAATCAAGAATTATTGGTTGAATCTAAAGGTATTAAGCCAAAAAGCCAGTATCGCCAGTTAGTAGAAAGTTATTTGTAATAGGTTGTTTTGGGGGCAGATTGAATTTGCCTCCCAAATCCTGTATATTTGCGTCACGCACCAGCCGCAAATTCTACTGCAATTTAATTTATGACTGCTACCAAACGCAAGCTACCCAAGATTTTCTCCTCTGCGGCGCGTTCGAGTATTTCTCAGCGATTAATGCTTGTAGGCTTAGTTATGAGCCTATTTTTTTTAATCATAGCTCTGTTTGGTTCGGTGTTTCAGGGTTGGGGATGGTTGCAAAACCCCTCGGAGTCGTTAAGTAATCCGATTCACGAACCGCCATCAATTAGTCACTTTTTTGGGACTAGCCAGCAAGGTTACGATGTGTTTTCGCGGACTTTGTTCGGTACTCAAGCTGCGTTGCAAGTCGTGATTTTGGCGACGGTGCTAAGTGTTGTAATTGGCGTTCCCTTGGGACTTGTGAGCGGTTATATTGGCGGCAGACTTGATCGCATATTAATATTTTTGATGGATACTATCTATACGTTGCCAGGGTTACTGTTATCAGTGACTTTGGCTTTTGTTGTGGGTAGAGGTATATTAAATGCGGCGATCGCAATTAGTATTGCTTACATACCCCAATATTATCGAGTTGTCCGCAATCATACTGTCAGCGTCAAAACTGAGCTTTTTATTGAAGCGGCGCAATCAATGGGTGCTTCTACTTGGCGGGTATTATCGCGTTACTTATTCCTAAATGTAATTGCTAGTGTCCCGGTATTATTTACTCTCAATGCGGCGGATGCAATTTTAACTTTGGGTGGTTTGGGCTTTTTGGGGTTAGGATTGCCAGAACAAGTACCAGAATGGGGTCACGATTTGCGTCAAGCACTAGAAGCTTTACCTACAGGCATTTGGTGGACGGCGCTATTTCCAGGACTGGCGATGACTTTAATGGTGGTGGGTTTGTCTTTGGTAGGAGAGGGGTTAAATGACTTTATTAATCCCCGGTTGCGGAAAGAAAATAATAATTTTGTACCTTGAATAGTGCGATCGCAATATGGATAATGTCGATATAAAATCTCAAGTAATTGGGATTGATTTAGGTGGTACGGCAATTAAATTAGGGCGATTTACAACCGACGGTAATTGCTTGCAGTCATTAAGCGTACCTACACCCCAACCTGCGATACCTACAGACGTTGTAGAAGCTATAGTAAACGCGATTCCGCTTATTGATCCTCAAGGATATAGTAAAGCGATTGGTATTGGTACTCCAGGCCCGGTTGATGCTACAGGAAGAATTGCAGTAGTGGCAATTAATCTAGCTAACTGGCACGATGTACCTTTAGCAGACTTGTTAGAAGCTAGACTAAACTTGCCTACATTTTTAGCTAACGATGCTAACTGCGCGGGTTTGGGGGAATATTGGCTAGGCGCAGGTAAGCAGTTTCAAAATTTAATTTTAATTACCCTTGGTACGGGAGTAGGTGGGGCAATTATTCTTGATGGTAAATTGTACCGGACATCGCGGCGCGGCGGGAGAATTAGGACTAATTACTTTAAACCCTGATGGGCCCAAGTGTAATAGTGGAAATCAAGGCTCTTTAGAGCAATATGCTTCAGCGCCAGCTATTCGCCGCCGTACAGGTTTAGAACCTTCAGAATTGGGAGAACTAGCAAGTTCGGGCGATCCAAAAGCCTTGACATTTTGGCAAGAGTATGGTATAGATTTAGGGGCAGGGCTGGCAAGTTTAATTTATATTTTGACACCAGAAGCGATCGCAATTGGCGGTGGTGTATGCGCTAGTTTTGAGTTTTTCTTACCTTCGATGCAAGCAGAAATCGAACGCCGAGTTTTGCCTAGTTCTCGTGCGGGTTTGCAGATACTAAGGGCGCAATTAGGTAATCAAGCCGGAATGGTAGGCGC
>CAJQOK010000492.1 GCA_905479905.1 uncultured Aliterella sp. | reverse complement strand
GTAATTCCACAACAAATCAAAGGACTTCACGACATTAGGAGTTTGACACTGGTTGCTCTATAGCGCAAGTGTAATTTGATAATTTTAAAGTTTACATTCAATAAAACAAAAAAAGGAGGCTATAACACCTCCTCAAACGCAAATTTACTATTAATTAAAGTAATTAAGCTAAACCAGTATTCATCCCAGGCTTACCAGTTGCTAGTTCAACTTTCATAATTTTGCCGCCCATTTTCATAATGCGCTGCTGTTCGCGGAACCAATTTTCATAAGGAACTAACTTGGTAAAATAAGTATTTTGTAATTCTCTTTGGGTGCGAATCCGTGTTTGACTAGGAACGCAAGCCGTTATTTTAAACATTCGCATCGGTGAGAATCTCCTGTGGCTTAATAAAAAATTTTTGATTTCAATGGTTGTAAGTAAAGTCCTATGCGATCGCCTTTACTCTACTCTTATCTATAGTTCGATCGAAGGCTGGGAGTCAACTCGTCAATACTAGACTGTCTGTACTCATTGACTAGCTTTAGTCAGGATAAGCAACAAAACTTTCTAGCACTCACAAATTAACTCCCAGACCTCAAATAAAGATGCTACTTAGCTTGTACAGCTATTAGCTTAAACCAGAGCAGATGTAGTCAAAGTAAACACCCATTTCTTTGCCAGCATCAGGGCCAACTAAGCTTGCGGTTACTTCTTTCATTGCTTGGATAGATTGAACAGTTGCACCGATGGGTACACCCAAGGAGTTGTAGGTTTCTTTCAATCCGTTGAGTACGCGCTCATCGAGAATTGAAGGATCTCCCGCTAACATTGCGTAAGTCGAATAACGCAAGTAGTAGTCCAAATCGCGGATGCAAGCAGCATAGCGACGAGTTGTGTACATATTACCACCGGGGCGAGTAATATCTGAGTACAACAAGGACTTAGCTACAGCTTCTTTGACAATAGCTGCGGCATTAGCGCTGATTGTGCTGGCTGCACGAACGCGAAGTTCGCCAGTTTGGAAGTAGCCTTTTAACTTCTCCATCGAGGAGTTGTCAAGATACTTACCTTGAACGTCTGAAGAATTGATTACAGAAGTAATTGCGTCTTGCATAGTCTTGATTCCTTTAGCAATTTTTTGAGTAGTTTTGCAGCTACTTACTGCATAGCACCGACTAAGTAGTCGAAGTAAGATCCAGCTTCTGCGGAGTCTTCACCAGACATCATTGAAGTAGCAACGTTTTTCATGGCGCGGATGCCTTCAGCAACGCCTTCAATAGGAGTACCGAGAGAGCGATACATTTCACGAACGCCTACAACACCAATTTCTTCGATAGGTGTAACGTCGCCAGCTACTACTCCGTAGGTGATCAAACGCAAGTAGTAATCCATGTCGCGTAAGCAAGTAGCAGTCATTTCTTGACCGTAAGCATTTCCACCAGGAGATACTACGTCAGGACGCTTTTGGAACAACTGGTCGCCAGCTTGCTTAACAATCCGCTCGCGGTTCTCTGTCAAAGCTTGAACGATCCGTAAACGGCGCTCTCCACTACCAACAAAGCTTTTGATCCGATCTAGCTCGCCGGGGCTGAGGTAGCGAGCTTCGGCATCCGCATTCACGATTGATTTCGTGACAATACTCATTAACCGATTCCTCCAAAAGAATAAACCAATGTTTTAAACTGGTTTGGGCTTAAATTATTTAACTGAGTTTATCTAAAATAGCGTGTATCTCTACACAATTACTGCTTTAATGACAGTAATTCTTTTTAGGTGCTTGCGTAAACTTATACACAAAACTTTTAAACTCATTTACCTTCCGCAAACATTCTCCTGCATTTCGTTCACGTTTTGACTCACCTCTTAACACTTTTTAATATATTTTTCATTTAGACGAACAATTACATACTTTCTTAATCTTTTACTACATTAATTAGCGGCAAAAACTGGTATAAAACGAGCTTAATAGAAAAAACCAGCAAAGCAAAGTCTTTGCTGGTTTTTTAAGTAAGTAATTTTAAGGCAGTTTAGCGCCCGGTAGAGCCTTGTGTAAGCGACGAAGGCGACAGATCCGACCACGACTGCTTAACTAAGTCTGCCGCCGCTTTAACGCTGCCTAGGTAGTTACCAGCAGGCAAGGATGGGTAGCGGGGGTAAGGGGCAACATCTTCACCAAAATACTGCGCGTATTCGGTACTATCGACCATTGCGTCTACGGCTGCTTTTAAGCCACTATCTGCGAGTAGCTTGTTGTAGGTGCGAATCTCGCTTTGAGTAGCAGGAGCGCGACCCAAAATGTGACGGAATAAAAACTCAATCACTTTGGTATTGGGGTAAGGCGTATAGAAGCGCTGACGGTAGGTATTAGAACTTGCTAGAGTGCGGACAAATTCTCTAACATTGATTTCACCGTTACGCAGTTTGCTGTCTAAATCGGAAATTCTTAGCCCGTCAGGAACCTGACCGCTAAAGATATCCATCACTTGACAGTAGATAGCATTGATTGCCAGTTGAGTTTCGGCGGCGTTATTGCCGTTAGTAACGCGATGAATCCGTGCAGGTTTGCGGCGGGTTGTACCAACACCAACTTCCACCGACTGACCGCGACCGTCATTATAGGAGCGACCAAGCTCAATAAATAATGGTTGAGTTTTGTCAACTTGACGAGCTGCAAAAGCCATATCGGCGATCGCTTTTGCCATCATCGGCATCTTGTCTGTTGCCATCATCGGCTTTACAGGCTCAAAGCTAGGTACAACTACATCGTCATTTTGCTTAGTTAGCTGGTTGTACAACTTCTCGGTATTGGGGAAGTTAGCCGCAGGTAACGTTGGGAAGCGACGGTAAGGAATCGTATCTTCACCGAACAACTCAATGTACTCGGCGCAATTTACCATCGCACTGACGAAG
>CAJQOK010000491.1 GCA_905479905.1 uncultured Aliterella sp. | reverse complement strand
CTAGATATTGACGGTAGCAAGATTTGACTTTTTTATTTAACTATCCCTAAAACCTCTGCTGTTTCTACTTGAGCGATTCTTTTAAATGCCAATATTCTATTTGCATAAATTTCGGGATTTGTTTGCGCTACTTGCGTGTACGATTGACGAACTTGAGCGTTAACTGCGACGGTTTTTACATCGTACATCTGCATTGGCAATTTAGGATATAAGCCAATCCCAATAATTAAGACGATGAAACTAGCGGCAATTAATATTTCTCGCCGACTTGCATCTCTGTAAATCGCTTGAGTGGGAAGAACGCAATCCGTACCAAAACAAAATTCTTCATCTTCTTGATTTTGTTCTTTATCGTCATCCACGTTACAGTTGAGTTCTGCACCAGTTCCGTAGAATACCTGTCTCAACATTGATAATAGGTAAATTGGCGTGAGAATTACGCCAACGGCAGCAAGCAATACTGTCACTGTGCAGAATGTCGAACTGTAGATATCGCTGGTTGTCACGCCAACAAATATCAAGATTTCACTAGCAAAACCGCTCATACCGGGGAGTGCTAAAGATGCCATAGCACTAATTGTAAACAGTGCGAATACCTTGGGCATTACCTGACCAATTCCAGACATTTCACTCATTACCATTGTTTGAGTGCGATCGTAGGTTACACCAGCTAGGAAGAATAATACTGAGGCAATCAAACCATGAGAAATCATTTGCAGCATCGCACCGTTGATTCCTATATCGGTAAAGGATGCAATACCCAGCAGCACAAAACCCATGTGAGATACTGAGGAGTAAGCAAGACGACGTTTCATGTTTGTCTGGGCAAAGGAGTTTAACGCGCCGTAGATAATGTTAACTACACCTAAAATTGCCAGCAACGGTGCAAAGTAAATGTGGGCGGCGGGGAGAAGTTCTAA
Source organism: uncultured Aliterella sp. (assembly GCA_905479905.1). Taxonomy (GTDB): domain Bacteria; phylum Cyanobacteriota; class Cyanobacteriia; order Cyanobacteriales; family Chroococcidiopsidaceae; genus Aliterella. Next base: position 3,586 of record CAJQOK010000491.1, on the reverse strand, counting down.
ATTTAGGCGGATTAATCCATAGCCACCCATTTTTAAGAGTACGCCCGCTAGTACCATTGATACTGGTGTAGAAGCTTCCCCGTGAGCGTCTGGTAGCCAAGTGTGCATGGGAAAAATCGCCAGTTTGACACCAAAAGCAATTACCAATCCTGCATACAAAACGAGTTCTAAGGCGAGAGGATAATCTTTGAGGGCAAGTTGGGCGATATCAAAAGTGACATCGCTACCCCCAGAGAATGCCATCCCCAAGGCAGCTACAAGAATAAAAATAGAAGCTGCGGCAGTATAAATAATAAACTTTGTAGCGGCGTAACGACGCTTTTTACCACCCCAAATACTAATAAGTAGATAAACCGGAACGAGTTCGACTTCCCACATGATAAAAAACAGTAGTAAGTCTTGAGCAACAAAAACTCCAATCTGCGCTGAATATAATAGCAACATCAGCATATAAAAGAGTTTGGGTCTGCGGTCAACTTGCCAAGCTGAAAAAATCGCTAGGGTTGTTACAAATCCGGCTAAAAGAACTAAAGGTGCTGATAACCCATCGACAGAAACAGCCCAATTAAGTTTCAATTGAGGTATCCAAGCATAACTTTCTGCTAGTTGGAAAGTTGCGTTGCTGGGGTCGTAGTTCTGCCAAAAGGCATAGCATATCAAAATCAAATCTGCGATCGCTACTCCTACTGCATACCATTTTACCCGCTTGCCGTCTTTGTCAGGTAATACTGGAATTAGTAAGGCTGCTATTGCTGGGAATAAAATTATTGTAGTTAGCCAAGGAAATTGTTCTGCCATTGCCCTTAATAAGCAAATATACTCATTGTATTCAATTACACTAGCTTACAATATTGTGTAAACAAATATTAATAGTTATTTGCTTTAGATACTATTACTTTAAATAATGAATAATCGCAAATTACATTACTTAGCCCTAGCTGGTGCGCTTTTTTTGGGTGCTATTTTGCGCTTGGGAAATTTAGACGGCAAGTTTCTGTGGCTAGATGAAGTGATTACAGCTATTTTCAGCTTAGGACGCAACTACAATAATGTACCGCTCAATGTAGTTATTCCTTTGCATCAATTGCAGCAAATTTTTACTTTAGTGCCAGAAGTTAGCTGTACTCAGATTGCTCAAAATATTGCTCTCCAATCTACTCATCCACCGTTATTTTTTTGCTTACTACATAGGTGGTTTGGTTTGGTTAATCCCCTTTCGCCTAGCTGGGTGTGGACTTTGCGATCGTTTAGCGTTTTGTGGGGAGCAACTGAAGTCGCGGCAATTTATTTACTTAATACTAAAGCTTTTTCACCCTCGGCGGGACTGACGGCGGCGGTAATGATGGCGGTTTCTCCTTTTGGCGTGTACCTTTCTCAAGAAGCCCGTCATTATACTTTGCCTGTATTGTTGATTACCTTAGCATTGCTAGGACTAATTTTAATTCAACAAGATATTGTTAGTAAGCGCTTGCGAGTTAGTATATGGATATTTTGGACAACAGTTAATATTATCGGGCTATACGTCCATTACTTTTTTATTCTGGCAATAGTTGCAGAGATTGTTACTTTACTAGGCGTAATGTACAGACATCGGCGCAATTTCCTTCGTTATAGTATTGCTCTAATTCTGGCAATATTAGCGATTATTGTTAGCTTTATTCCTTGGCTACCCGTCTTAATTGGTCATTTTAGCCGCCCAGAAACTAGCTGGATACCTTCGCCTCACAATGTTGCACCAATTTACCAAATCTTTGCTACTTGGTTACTGACGATCGCAACTTTCCCTGTAGAAAATCAACCTATAGCGATCGCAATTTTGTCAGGTTTGGGGACTTTAATTTTTGGTGGTGGTGTGCTGTGGCTCAGTTTCAAAGGAATTAAGCAATTATGGAGATCGAATAATCCATCAACTTTTACTCTTGCTAGTTTTACAATTGTAGTTTTGCTAGAGTTTTTAGCGATCGTCTACTTTTTGGGCAAAGATATTACCATTACTCCGCGTTATAACTTCGTTTATTACCCAGCTTTTTTAGCTTTAGTAGCCGCCGGATTGAATAGAAATCTAGAGCGTCCTCAAACTTTTAGCTTAATTTTCCTTGGATCGCTATTAAGTTGCCTATTCGTTATTTCTAACTTAGCTTTTCAAAAACCCTATAATCCTCAACAAGTTGCCCAAACCATCAACCACGAGCCTTCTATCCCTTTAATGGTTGTGATGGGATACAGAGATTATCAAAACGTAGCGTTGGGTTTAAGTTTTGCTTTAGCCTTGGAAAAGGTGAGAGATTCGGGGGATTTTGTATTTTTAGAGCGATCGCCTAATGGTTACAATTCTGTATGGCAAAAACTCGCCCTTCTACCGCCCTTAAAAGCCCCATTACTTAACCTATGGGTAATTGCTCCCGATTTGAGACACCGAGAATATCCGCCGCAGTTAGCGCTTTCTAAACATTCTTGTTTGATAGATTCTGAGCAACATTACCGCATCGGCGTACCTTACCAGCTTTATAGATGTAAAAATTAGGAACACTTTAGCGTTACCTGATTCAAGAAGCGAAAATAATTCTATAGATAAAGAGACGTTGCATCGCAACGTCTCTACACCAATATTTATACTTGGTAATTTTACTCGTCTATTTGCCAAACATCTTTTGTAATTTCTTCGTCCAAAATTTTCTTAGGACGAATCAGCACTACAACTCTACCTAGCAACTGCACGTCTGGCTCAGTTTCAAACCATTGCAATTCTGTTTGACCAGAATTATCAGTTATAAAGTAACTATTAGCATCCCACTCACGCTCAGAACGATCTACGACAACTAATACAGGCTCAGTAGAACTATTTGGCGCATCCGGTAAAAATTCACTGCTAGATAATATAACGATAGGATCTTCAGCTTTTAATACTACCTGCCATCCTGGTAATGTAACCCAGGCTTGCTCTCCAGCAAACTTTACCATCCCAAAAGGTCTAATTTCTTCTACTATAGGCACAGCTTTAAAATCGGCTGTACTCAAGGGCATTTGTCCAGCAACGGGGACAATTCGGGCTAATTCCTCATCAGTTTGCAGCCTATAAAAAGGTAGTTTAGGAGCCGATCGCGTTTGAACTACACTAAAATCCATTAATAACTGTTCAATTTGCTGTCTAGCGCTAGGAGAATGAGCAAATTTTAAACCTTTAGCAATTAAACGCGATCGCTCTTGCATATCGTTTTTTTGCCGAATTAAGCGCCAGTAGTGATAAGCTACAGCATCGCCACGATGAGAAGTAAAGCCGTTAGGTAAGGAAGATAAACGGGTATAGTCTTTAATGGCTCTAGCCACTTCACGAGCATCATCAATATTCAGCCCATGAGTAACAACGAGATCCGCCGCCGCAGCGCGATCGCTGTGAGCTAATAGACGCAATTCGTATAGAGTCTCGCTACCACGCCCGGTAAAATGCGATCGCACTTCTTGGGAAACTCCAGATTTTTCCATAGAAGCATAAACTTGAGAGCCTACAATTATCTGGTTTTGCTGGATTGGCTCAAATCCTGTCGCTTCAAAAATAGTTTGCGGACTTGTTTTAATTGTTTTTTTT
>CAJQOK010000490.1 GCA_905479905.1 uncultured Aliterella sp. | reverse complement strand
GCATCGACCAATCCTTGTAAAGCTGTCTGGTTTTCGGGTTCGCGCTGCAAAACCAACTCAAAACCCCTTACTTGGTCTGTTAATTGCGATTTTTGGGCGGTAGGCGTTTGCCCAGAAGCTAGCGGTGATGCTGTAGGGGGCTGGCTTTGCTCAATGGTACTTGTCAATAGGGGAAGCATAGAACCTCCAACTAAAGCAATAGCTGCCACCACTAATACGATATTTACTAACCAGCGATTGCTCTTTTTGGACACAAAACTGCCTTGCACTTTTTATAGTATTATCCTTGATCAAAATAGAATCATTTGCCCTTAATACGCAAGGAGTCAAGCTTTTCTCCATAAAACTTTGCATTTGGTGTCAATAAGATTTTGGAGTGCGATCGCCCTTGTAGCTGTGCTATGCTTCCCTAACTATGCTCGGCAACGCCGGAGCTTGTCTTGCGCCCCATACTAGCAATAGTTGCTTGAAATCAGTATAACTAAGGCAAAATTGTCTTTATGTTATAGTCGCACTGTAAAAGCTAAGGTAAAGGATTAGTTTATTCCTTTAACTTGTGCCGATTTCTGGAAAAGGTGTAACATCCCGCTCGCCAGTCCTAAAAAGGATAATCTCCGCCGTAAGGAGTTTTTATGAATTCCTCTCTCAATTCGTCCGAATCAAATTCTGCTTCAAACCCACAGCAAACAAACGATCAGGCAATAGCAGCCCAAAATCTGTCTGCTGATGACAACTCGCTTAATTGGCAACGCCTGCAACCAATTCCACCTCCTAGCGAACCAATGCAGTATCGAGCTATTGGCTTGGTACGCGGTCGTTATATTGCTAGCGAAGATCAGTTTACTCAAGGTACGCTGCTAACTGAGGATGAAACCCCAGTAAGTGCAGTTTTACTAGGGCGAATTATTAGTTTGCTAAAAAATCATATAGATTTAGCTCAAGAACATTTATGGGTAGTTTATCCCCGTACCGGGCAAAAAGAGGACAATCTACACCTGCAAATTGTGGGAGTATGGGAGCCAGAAAAATTAACCCAACAGCCGATACAAAGCCCAGAAACGCTGGTGCAAGAGGTAGTTGATGATTATTTCTCAGTGCGCGGCGAAGTAATTTTTCAATCTACCGCCGAGGGGCATTTTATTGTCAAAATTAGGCAAATTTCCCGCACCCCAGTAGAGAAACCTAAATATTTTAAGCTCAAAATTCTTGGTGATTTGGAGACTAAAGCTGTAGGACAGTTTTGGGATTTGCAAGTAGAAAGGAAAGCCGAAACTTTGGTATTAGGTAAAGGAGAAGTAGTTGCAACTTTGCCTCCAACCAAGCCAAAGTTGAAAAAGCAGTCTTACAACGCTCCAAGTAGCGGCACTAAACGCAATATTACTCCGCCGCAACCCGTGCGAAAAACCAGCGTAGCACCGCCGATTAAACAGCCAGTGCGATCGCCTACGCCCAAGCCAATTAAGCGCCAAAACCCACCCCTGTAGAGACGTAGCGCTGCTACGTCTTTATTAAAATTCCGTCCATTACGTCTTTATTAAAATTCCGTCCATTACGTCTTTATTAAAATTCCGTCCATTACGTCTTTATTAAAATTCTGTCCATTACGTCTTTATTAAAATTCCATCCATTACGTCTTTATTAAAATTCTGTCCATTACGTCTTTATTAAAATTCTGTCCACCGATCTTGAGGCAAAAAGGCGCGATCGCTCGCAATGGGCGCTACGGGTTCTGTAAGTGTAAATTGTCCTGCTTCAATCCATTGTTTCAATTCTTGCGCTACTTGCCTTGATAGATACATACTGGCAAGAGGAGCAGTACGCACCGCTTTACCGTCAATAGTAATTCGCCCAGATTTCAATTGAGCGTAACTTACTAACCCAAAAGTAGGACGGACGCGCCGGGGAATAGAAAAGTCTACAATCGGCGCTACCAAATCTTTGTCTTGGACGGCACAATGAGCTATTACTTCCTCGTTGAGTACAGGTAAAGGTATGCCTACCCCCAACATTAGAGAAGGGCCATAACTTTTAAAATAACAGCCGCGTACCCAGCGATTGCTCATTTGTTTGGCATCGCCAATTAAAGCTAAAGTGGCAGCAGGCCCGACGGGGGTACGATTAGGCAAGCGTTTTTGTAAGGGGAAATGCTGCGTACCTTCCCAAGCAACGTAACCAACACCGCCGCCTAAAAAGATTTTTGTACCAATGCCGATTAGTTGTAAGTCTGGATCGTTGAGTAATGGAGAAATTGCGCCGGGATTGGAGTAGACGGCATTATTTAAACGCGGTTGCAATGGGCCTAAGTAAGTAAATAACGGGCGATCGCCACCATTAACGCCGACGATAAAGTTTTGGTATAAATTGCGCGGATTAAATAAATAAAACTGGTTAATAGTTTCGCGGGTGATAGTAGTTTCAAAAGAAGCGCGGGGATAACAATCTGTCACCTGTCCCAAAGCTTTAACTTGTACAGGTAAACCAGCAATTAAGTCAGCAATTACATGACCGCCACCGCGATCGCGCATTTCTTCCCCGTCCATTGCTTCGGTAGGCGCAGTTGCGCCCAAATACAAGTCTACGGCTCCAAAACCGGAGTAAACAGGGACATTATCCATCCAGCAACGCCTAATTTTAATTGGGGGGTCAGTATGTCCCAAATTAATAATTGCGCCGGAAGACTCCATTGGCTCAAAAGTGCCTGTAGTAATTACATCTACTTCTTTAGCCGCTTGAGCGATGCTAGACTGAGCTACTCGTGCTTTTAATTCTTCTACCGTCCATACCACCGCAGATTTACGGCTAATTTTGTCGTTAATTTCGGCGATCGTTTTCATCAAGTTTTATCTTCGTTGCCTTTTTCCGGCGGTGGGGTGGTTTTAAAAGCGACGATAGTTTTTTTTATCTCGGTTTGCGGGGGTTCTACATTGCTAGGATTTGTTTGGAGTTGGCTATCTTCCTCGTCATCTTTGCCCCATTTATCTAATACATCAGTAATTAATACTTCTTGAATCCATACTTGAGCAACTACCGTTAAAGGCAATGCCAATACTAAACCTAAAAAGCCGAAGAAAGTTGCAAAAAACACTTGAGAGAGCAACGTAACGGCGGGTAAGAGCGATACTTGTTGAGCCATGACTATAGGAGTCAAAACATTGGTTTCTAGCTGCTGGATGCCTACATACAGCCCTAAAACGGCTAAAGATTTCCAAGGCGCGTCAAGGAGGGCGATCGCCATAGGTGGAATGACACTTAAAACTGGCCCCACATTGGGGATAAAAGTCAAAATTCCGGCTAATGCTGCTTGAGCTAAGGGTAAAGGAATGCCCAAAATAAATAGACCAATCCCACTTAAGGAAGCGATCACAAACATATTAAACAAAATACCGATTAGCCAGCCGCGCAAAGCTTTTTCGCAACGATCTAAAATTGTATTGACTCGTCGGCGATAAAAAGATGGAAATAAGCTAATAAAGGCTTTACGGTACGGTTGCGGATCGCTAATAAACATTAAAGTCAAAATTAGCACTAGCAGAAAATCGACCACAAACCCAAAGGAGCTAGAAAAGAAAGTAAAAAATCTTTGAAAAAGCTGGTTTGCTAAAGGTTGAATTTGTCTAACTAATCCATCAACATCGGGCAAATAAGGGATAAGTTGCGGCGGTACGTATTTCTCAAGTTGAGCAGCCCAAAACTCTGACCTAGCTAATCCTTTAGGAAATAACTCTGCTAGTTGTTGAAATTGCCCGCTAAAAGCTGGCACGATTAACCAGAAAAAGCCTGCTAATATAGTTAGCAAAATTCCTATAGATAGGAGAATGGCAAAGCCGCGCGATATACCCGATTTTTGTAACCGCCTTGCTAGTCTGTTTAACGCTGTAGCTATAACGATCGCCGTAAATACTAATAACAGCAGTTGACGAATCTGCCACAGTACATACAAAGAAATAAGTAAGACAATTAAACCGATCCATTGACCGATATTCACTCTGCTGCAACTCCTAGCAAAAAATTATATTTAATATATCAATGCAGCTAGATTAGCGGATTATGGCTTTTTGTCCTAGATTCCCTAGAGGTTAGTTAACTTTTTACTGATTTTAGATTTGCGTAACGGAATAAAAAAATAATTCCCATAACAATTGTGGGCAACAATACCGCGATTAAGGCATTAGTTGCAGTGGGTGCAATAGATATAGGTACAAATTTGATCGCCACCGACAGCGCGGCGGAGGCAATTAGCAGTTTGACAATAAATAAAGCTTGACTTTTCATCGCATATCATAGCCGAACAAATTAGGATCGACTTCTCCTAAGTTTAAATCTGCCAAGCCGTACTCTTGCCAACGTCTTTCTACCATCGCTGCAACATCAGGATCGGATTCTAGCGCAGCGCCCCAATCGTGGTCGGTTTCTGGTGGTATTTTAGTTGTAGCATCAATTCCCATCCGTCCACCTAAACCAATTTTTTCGCTGGCAAAATCTAGAGTATCAAAGGGTGTGTTGGGTAATATAAATACATCGCGGGTTGGATCTACTTTAGAACTTATTGCCCAAACTACTTGACGCGGATCGCGGATATTAATATCTTTATCTACCACAATTACAAACTTAGTATAGGTAAATTGCGGCAGCGCACTCCAAAAAGCTAAAGCCGCCCGTCTCGCTTGACCAGGGTAAGCTTTGTCAATAGAAATAATCGCCGCTTTGTAGCTAAGAGCTTCCATTGGCAAGAAAAAATCGACAATTTCCGATACTTGCTGGCGGAGTATGGGGGTGTAAATGCGGTTGAGGGCGATCGCCATCATTGCTTCTTCTTTGGGCGGACGACCGCTAAAAGTAGTCAAATAAATTGGGTTTTGGCGATGAGTCATACAGTGAAAACGCACTAGGGGCGAATCTTCCACGCCGCCGTAGTAACCCATATGATCGCCAAAGGGGCCATCGGGCATTACTTCCCCTGGTGTAATTGTCCCTTCTAAGACAAATTCTGAATCGGCTGGCACTTCTAAGTCTACGGTTTTACATTTTGCCAAATTTACCCCCGAACCGCCGTACAGCCCGGCAAATAGCCACTCCGAGAGGTCTACAGGTATAGGTGTAGCGGCGGCCATAATAATCATTGGATCGACACCAAGAGCGATCGCAATTTCTAATTTTTTCCCTCTTTCGGCAGCTTTGCGTAAATGTCTTGCGCCTCCCCGTACAGATAACCAGTGAACGGTCATTGTATTGCGCGATTGCAGTTGCAGGCGATAAACTCCGACATTAGGTGTTCCGGTTTCGCAATCTTTGGTAATTACTAAACCCAAAGTAATAATTTTTCCCGCGTCCCCTACGTAAGGACGAATTAAGGGTAGTTGCGTCAAATCTACATCATCGCCTTGAATTACTACTTGCTGACAGGCGGGGAAAAAGTCGCGCCCCGGCTTGGCTTTAAGCACATCAAACAACAACTTACCAAACTCTACCGCCTGTCCGATTTTCTTCGGTGGTTTGGGTTGTTGGAGCATTCCTAGCCTTTTGCCTAAGTCTTCTAATTCCTCTGGCTTCTGCATATTCATCGACCAGCAAATCCGCTCTACTGTCCCCATCAAGTTGATGGCTACCGGGAAAGCTGCACCTTTGACGTTTTCAAATAATAGCCCTGGGCCGCCTTGAGTCAGCATTCGGTTAGAAATTTCGGCAATTTCTAGCTCTGGATCGACTAGGGCGCTAATGCGCTTTAGCTGTCCTCTTTCCTCTAACTGCTTGATAAATCCCCGTAAATCTCTTGCCATTGTTTCGGATGCAAACTATAAAAAATGTATATTAGTTTCTTTTATTGTTAATGCTTCGCCACCGCAGAGGCTAGTGGAGTTTTGCGCGTGGGAAGACAAATAAGCTTAAATAAAACTTCGCCTTTTTAAATTATTGTAATAATTAACTTGGATTCGCAAGCAGGTTGAGAAATCTGGTCTGCCAGTAGTGTCTTAAATTATGTCTAGAGTATACGATTTGTTTGTAGCCGGGGGCCCAGTGATGTACCCTATCTTGGGTTTATCTATCGCTACTTTTGCTTGTGCTTTTGAGCGCGGTTGGTTTTGGTTTCAATTGACTACCCAAGAGGATAAGGTTGTCCGTGATGTTTTAAAAGCTGCTCCCCAGGATTTAAGTACCGCCGCACACATTGCTAAACAATTTCAAAGTTTGGCAATTGGCAGATTTTTGTTAGCACCGCTCAATCTCCACTGGCCTAGTCCTGAAACTTTCCACTTAGCAATGGAAGCCGCCGCCGATAAGGAATTTGTGCAGATGCGAAAAGGAGATAAGCTGCTAGAAACGGTAATTGCGATCGCGCCATTATTAGGTTTATTAGGTACGGTAACGGGTTTAATTATTACTTTTGGCAGTTTACAAATTGGCGGTGGGGGAAGTAATGCGGATGTAACTAAAGCGGCGGCGGGAATTGGTGAAGCACTGATAACTACGGCGGCGGGAATGATTGTAGCAATTATTGCTTTGTTTTTTTTCCGCATTTTTGTCAGTTTGCAGTCGCAGCAAATGGACTATTTTTCGAGAGTAGGTAGTGATTTAGAATTAATCTACCGTCAAGTATGGTACGAACCTTCCCAATCCAACCATAGGTTACAGAAGTCGCCAGCGCGAGATAGTAATTAATATGCCCTTAAAGTCTAGATTCCGAGCTTCTACGTCGCAAATGCCAGAAATAAATCTAGTTCCAATGATGGATGTGTTAATGACGATTTTAACATTTTTCATTATTATTTCGATGACGATGACGGCGCAACAGCAATCGGTAAATATCGATTTACC
>CAJQOK010000489.1 GCA_905479905.1 uncultured Aliterella sp. | reverse complement strand
ATTGCTGACGGTCAAAGCTGTATGCCGTTAGCAACTAATTTTTTGCCTTCCTTAGCTCTGTTTTTGGCAGGGCAGGTTCAACGACACGTGATATCTTAGTTGAGTAGATAAAATTTGTGGCGTTTAGAGCAGTTCTTAGTTTAGCGATAATTTGACGCGATCGCCTAATCTCTACCACTTTTGTTCTATACTACTTTTACTTCTTGTCTTAACTCACAAAACTATCTGCCAGGCTAATAGCCAAAGTCTTTAGTCAAAGCATTATCACTACTAAAAGTTTAATTTTTTAACTAAAATCATCTACTAGCAAAAAATATTTAAGTTGGCTATCTATTTAAAGAAAGAAAAATCAATACATTGACTAGGAGCAAAACTTGACAAAATCCTATCGCGTGGCAATTTTAGGCGCAACCGGGGCCGTAGGCACGGAATTACTAGAATTATTAGCAATACGTAACTTTCCGGTAGCCCAATTAAAGCTATTAGCTTCTCCTCGCAGTGCGGGAAAAACTATGAAGTTTAGAGGGGAAGACTTAGTAATTGAACCAGCAGGCGATCGCTCTTTTGATAACATAGACCTGGTACTAGCCTCGGCCGGCGGTTCTATCTCCAAAACCTTCGCACCTGTGGCTGTAGCTCAAGGAGCGGTAGTAATAGATAATTCTAGTGCTTTTCGTTTAGACCCTCACGTTCCTTTAGTAGTGCCAGAAGTCAATCCTGACGCAGTAAAAAACCATCAAGGGATAATAGCAAACCCTAACTGCACAACAATATTGATGGCGGTGGCGGTGTATCCATTGTATAAAGTTAGAAAAATTAAGCGCATTGTTGTCGCAACCTACCAATCGGCTAGTGGTGCTGGAGCGATGGCAATGACAGAAGTATTAAACCAAACCAAAGAAATTTTAGCAGGAAAATCCCCCACGCCAGAAATTTTCCCTTATCCCTTAGCCTTTAATTTATTTCCTCACAATTCTCCCATGACTGCTAATGGGTACTGTGAAGAAGAAATGAAAATGGTTAATGAAACTCGAAAAATTTTTAACGCCGAAGAACTAAAAATTAGTGCCACTTGTGTTCGGGTTCCCGTACTTCGAGCGCATTCTGAAGCAATTAACATAGAATTTGAATCGCCCTTAAGTGCCAGAGAAGCGAAAGAAATATTAAGCACATCTCCCGGCGTGCGAGTTGTAGAAGATTGGCAAGCAAACTATTTTCCCATGCCTATAGACGCTACAGGCATTGATGAAGTATTAGTAGGTCGCATCCGTCAAGATATATCCCATGAGTGCAGTTTAGAACTATGGTTGTGTGGCGACCAAATTCGTAAAGGTGCAGCCCTCAACGCCGTGCAAATTGCAGAATTATTAGTAGAAAAAAATCTACTGTCGGCGAAAGAATATCAAACAGCAAAGAGCTACGGTGAGGAGTAAAAACGGGTGGTAGATTTTGGGAAAGTAATTACGGCAATGATTACGCCGTTTAAAGCTGACGGTAGCGTAAATTATGCTGTAGCCGAACAATTAGCAGCACATTTAGCCGCCAATGGCAGCGATACAATCGTGGTGTGTGGGACAACCGGAGAATCGCCAACGCTAACTTGGGATGAAGAATATCAGCTATTTCAAGTAGTGTTGCAGGCGGTAGCAGGAAAAGCTTTGGTAATGGCAGGTACGGGGTCAAATTCGACTACTGAAGCTGTCGCTGCAACCCAAAAAGCAGCTAGAATAGGAGTACATGGAGCTTTACAAGTTGTTCCTTACTATAACAAGCCACCCCAAGCCGGATTATACCATCACTTTCGGGAAATTGCTTCTGCTTGCCCCGATTTACCTATAGTGTTGTATAACGTCCCCAGTCGTACCAGCCAAAATCTTCTTCCTGAGACGGTAGCTCGTCTAGCGGAAATTGATAATATTGTAGGTATCAAAGAAGCGGCGGGAAGTTTAGACCAAACAAGTGAAATTAGCCGATTGACACCTAGAGAATTTCAAATTTACTCTGGTGATGACTCTCTAACTTTGCCAATGTTAGCAGTGGGTGCTAAAGGGGTAGTTAGTGTTGCAAGTCATTTAGTAGGCGCACAGTTGCAGCAAATGATTGAAGCTTTTGAAACAGGCAAAGTTGGTCTGGCAACTAACATTCATTTGCAATTATTTCCCTTATTTAAGGCTTTGTTTATTACTGCTAATCCAATACCTGTAAAGATGGCGCTTAAACTCAAAGGTTGGGATGTGGGTTCGACTCGTTTACCATTGCAATGCGAAGAAGAAGACAAGATAATTAAAACCTTAGAAAAAGTTTTGCAAGACATTGATACCAAAACTAAAGATTTGGCTTATTAACTACCTTTTAATAAAGGCAGATATAAATACAATGAAGGTTTTAATCACCCTTTAATTGCAGAAAATTTACATAAAAAATTTGCTAGAAACTTAGCTCCCTAGGGAAAAATGAGAAATTCTACAGTTTTTATATTAAACACAATTAACCTATCGTTCAAAGGATTAACATGGCAAAAAATACATCACCAGTAGTAAAAATTATTCCCCTCGGCGGCTTACATGAAATTGGTAAAAATACCTGTGTATTTGAGTGCAACGACGAAATAATTTTATTAGATGCGGGGTTAGCTTTTCCCACTGATGGAATGCACGGAGTAAATATTGTGCTTCCTGATATGACTTATCTGCGTGACAATCGCCATAAAATAAAAGGCATGATTGTGACTCACGGACATGAGGATCATATTGGTGGGATAGCTTTTCACCTTAGACAGCTAGAAATTCCGGTAATTTATGGGCCAAGGTTAGCACTAGCAATGCTAGAAGGTAAACTTGAAGAAGCGGGAATGCGCGATCGCACAGAGTTGCGTAGTGTTAGACCTCGTGAGACAGTAAGGCTAGGTTCGCAATTTATTGTCGAATTTATCCGCAATACTCACTCTATTGCCGATAGTTATACCATTGCTTTGCACACACCCGCCGGGGTAATTATCCATACTGGAGACTTTAAGTTTGACCATACTCCGGTTGATGGCGAATTTTTTGATATCCAGAGATTAGCAGAACACGGCGAAAAAGGTGTACTTTGTCTTCTTAGCGATTCGACAAATTCTGAAGTACCAGGCTACACTGCCTCAGAGAGATCGGTATATCCAAACCTAGAACGGGTATTTAGTCAAGCTAAAGGGCGAATTTTAATTACAACCTTTGCGTCTTCTGTCCACCGGATCAACATGATTTTGGATATAGCCAGAAAACAAAATCGCGTAGTAGGGATAGTAGGGCGCTCGATGCTAAACTTGATTGCTCACGCTCGTAACTTGGGTTATATCAAGTGCGAGGACAACTTGCTGCAACCATTGCAAGCCTTGCGGAACTTACCGGAAGAAAAAGTAGTGATTTTGACAACTGGCTCTCAAGGCGAACCATTGTCAGCCATGACCCGGATTTCTAATGGTGAACACCAGCAAATAAAAATTCGTCCCGGCGATACGGTTGTATTTTCGGCTAACCCCATTCCGGGAAACACCATCGCTGTTATGAATACTATTGACCGCTTAATGATACAGGGTGCGAACGTTATTTACGGCAAAGACAAAGGATTGCACGTATCTGGTCACGGTTGCCAAGAAGACCAAAAATTGATGATCGGACTAACTAAGCCTAAGTTTTTCTTGCCTGTTCATGGCGAACATCGGATGTTAGTTAAACACGCCCAAACCGCTCAAAGTACAGGCATTCCCGCCGAAAATATGTTAATTATCCAAAACGGCGACGTGATCGAAGTATCACAAGAAGCGATGCGCGTCACTGGGAAAGTGCCTGCGGGAATTGAACTTGTGGATATGTCACGCACGGGAATAGTGAGCGATCGCGTCCTCAAGGAGCGGCAGCAATTGGCAGGAGAAGGAATTATTACCATTGCGGCGGCGGTAGACTGGCAAGGCAAACTAATGATGAAACCAGAAATACACCTGCGGGGTGTAGTTTCGTCTATGGAGCGCCCAATGCTACAACAATGGGTACAAGAGCGGATGGAAAGGGTATTAGGCGATCGCTGGTCGAGCTTTACGCAATCGGTCAATGGCGAACCTGTAGAAGTAGACTGGGTAGGCGTACAAGTACAGCTAGAGCGAGAACTACAACGCCAAATTCGTCGAGAACTGCAAACCCAACCAACAGTTACTTTATTGCTACAATCTCCTGACGAACCCGCTAAAGCTTTGGATGGGAGAAGACGACGACGCACGACAGCGCCACAAATTGCCGCCTCTTAATATAGGCGACCTCTATTAATTACCCAGGGTGGGAAGAAGTTATCAGCTTCTTCCCACCCTGATTTTTTGCTGACTTCCCTGAGTGCATTTACGGAAATTAAAAATGTATAGGTAAAAAGTTCAGTGATGTCTCTAATTCCGAATCTAGGCGATTTTAGGCAAGATGATAACGAATCAACTTTTCTCTTTCTTGCGAAAAACTCGTTTCCAAACTGTAGATACTTTTAGAACACCCACCATTACCAACCAAAGTAGAGACGTTATGAACTTATCGCAACACACAAACCAAGACTTCCTTCTCAACAACTGGATGCTAGGGGAAAAAGTAAATTTTGATATTTTCCAAGCCTTACGTCAACGCCTAGACAGAGTTCAAGTATCCAGCCCAAAACTAGCTCACCGTTTATGTCAACTAATTCCTGCTCAATGCCCCTTTGAACGCGATATTACAGTATTTGGTCATACATTGTTTCACATTCCCCCCATGTGCAAACTCAACCCACTGTACGATGAAGTTGTTGCTTTGCGTTTTCGGGCGCTATGCTTTTTAGCTGACGAATGCGGCGAAGATGTTACAGCTTACTGCTAAAAACTTTTATTTGTTTCTCACTCTTGCGTGACTAGGTACTCAAATATTATTGATTTTTCTTAGTATAAAACCCTGTCTCTACGAGCTAATTAGCAAAACAGGTTAGATATACCATCGCCAGCCAAAATAGCCACTTATTGAGCTTTTAGCCAGATAAATATTTTTAATAAATCTATCTATAGGTAACAACAAATAGTAAGGCAATGTTAATACAGTTAGACATAAGCAATTAATTTCAAGTCACCAATTTAAGGAGCAATTGCAGTTATGAGGGTGATTTTTTGCCAGCAAGCCTCAAAAACCAAGCAGCACCAAAATAAAATTAAACCGAATTTTGGGCGATGGCTGATGGAGACAACTAAACTAACTGCCTTATCTTTAACGCTTACAGGAGTTGGTTTTCTTTTTCAACAAACGGCGCAAGCTGAAACGGCTCGAATTGATGACATTACTATCGACCGCCAACCCGATGAAACCTACGATAGCCTAATTCAACGAGCAGAAACTGCCGCCCGAACTGCCCTTTTACAAGGATTTAACCGCAGTTCGCAAATAACTGACGTTTCGGTAGTTATTTTGGGTCAAAATCAGGGTGTAATTGCCCCCGTTTTGGCGATAGGCTTAAGTCGTCCGCAATGGAGTGGCGGTAGTGATAAATTCACCTATTTCAATAGTGCGCGCAGCCTATTACGTTTAGAGGAAAAACCCTTAGCTGTTAGGTCTACTGAAGATATAGAAGGAACCCCACCCCCACCACCCAGACAAAGATCAAATAATCCAGCAGGTAGTGCTAGAGAACTTATCAATAATACCCCTGTTCAACCTGTTAATGTTCCGCCTGGAGCGGCTCCCCTTCCTGGGAGTCCGGCTTTGGTTCCTCGCCCTCAATCGCCGGGAATAACCCCTGTAACTTCTCCTGGGGATAATTTTAATGCTGCACCAATCCCTGAGACTCCGGTAACTACTCCCACACCGCAAAACTTACCCCAAATAAATCCAGTCAATACTACTCCAAATCAACCTTAATATTTTTACCCCTAGTAGACTTGCCGGGACAACATTTTTTGTGGAAGGGCTTATACTAGAAAGGTTGTCAAAAATTGGATTAGCTATTATGGCAGTTCCTAAGAAGAAAACCTCGAAGTCAAAACGAGATAAGCGCAAAGCAACCTGGAAACACAAAGCAGTAGTAGAAGCGAGAAAAGCGCTGTCTTTGGGTAAATCAATTTTGAGCGGACGCTCTAAGTTTGTCTACCCAACTAAGGACGAAGACGAGACAGAAGAATAAACTTTGTCTTTAAAAGATTTTATTCCACAATAAAGTAAGAAGCTGAAGCAACTGAAATAATGCTAGGAAAATTTTTTAAAAAACCTAATGAGGAACAGAGCGATCGCGTTCCTCCTGGTCAATACTTAACTAAGGGGTTTCCGGTGCTTACTTACGGGCAAACGCCCCAAGTTAGTATAGAAACTTGGCAATTTAAAGTTTGGGGTTTGGCAAAAGAGGTAACATTTAGCTGGGCTGACTTTATGGCTTTACCCCAACAGCAGTTTACCGCCGATTTTCACTGCGTTACGCGCTGGTCTAAGCTTGATGTCAAGTGGACAGGTATTAAAGTTACTGAGTTCATGAAATTGATTGAGGTAGACTCGAAAGCCATTCATGTGATGGAACACTGTTACGGCGGTTATACTACCAATATTGCGATGTCTGACTTCTTGAGGGAAGAAAACTTTTTTGCCCATACAGTATTTGACGAACCTCTAAGCGCCGAACATGGCGGCCCAATGCGGCTAGTGGTTCCACATATTTATGCCTGGAAAAGCGCTAAATGGATTAATGGCTTAGAGTTTTTGGATAAAGAAGAATTAGGTTTTTGGGAGCGCAATGGCTACAACAGTCGCGGCGAACCTTGGGCAGAAGAACGTTATAGTTGATAGTTTGCAACAGACACAGACGAAAGTTTGTGTCTTTGTACTTTTAAGGGTGTTTTCGCAAAAGTAGCGGACTTCCGTTTGGAGGTATTCCCCCTAGTTAGTAGTTTTGTCAGTCAACTAGGCAATATCGGCGTTGCTGAAATTATGATGATTTTTCCTTTCTGCAATCCTGTCTCTTCCTCATTCATACCGCATTGGGAATTATTCATTAAAATTATTACCAATTACCAATTACCAATTACCAATTACCAATTACCAATTACCCATTACCCATTACCCATTACCAATTCAGCAACGCCGCAATATCCTCTACACTTAAGCTGGGGAATTTGCGGCAAAGGTAGGAACAAGTATGAGCAAAAATGGCGATCGCCATCTTCCAGAAATTCTCGCCAAGCATGAAACTATGCTGTTAGGTGAATGGTTAAAGGAACAACTATCGGCGGGAATCCGGCGCGATGACTTGATGCGTGAAGCAGAAATGCGCGATCAATCTGGAGAATTTCTGCGCTTACTGCGAGATGCCAGCCAAGATGGTAATTTAACTAATTTTCAAGCTTCAGAATGGAATAGTATCAAAGCTCTGCTAACTAGCATAACCCGTAGCCGCGTCCAACAAGGCTTTAGCCCTTCTCAAGTAGCCTTATTTATTTTTTCTTTGAAAAAACCTTTGTTTAGCCTGCTGCGCGAAGAATGCGGAAGCGATGGCGAAATAGCCGCAGAGATTATGACCGCCAATGACTTAATAGACAGATTAGGTTTGCTGACAACGGAGGCTTTTCAAAAAGCCCGTGAAGAAATTATTATCCGCCAGCAGCAAGAGATGATGGAACTATCAACCCCTGTTGTTAAGTTGTGGGAGGGGATATTAGCTTTACCGCTTATTGGCACTCTTGACAGCGCTCGTACTCAAGTAGTAATGGAAAACTTGTTGCAGCGAATAGTCGAAACGGGAAGCGCGATCGCAATTATTGATATTACGGGCGTACCAACAGTTGATACTTTAGTTGCCCAGCATTTACTTAAAACTGTCGCCGCTACCCGCTTGATGGGTGCAGACTGCATCATTAGCGGTATTCGCCCCCAAATTGCTCAAACTATTGTTCATTTGGGTGTAGATTTGACTGCTGTAATTACTAAAGCGACAATGGCAGATGCTTTTGAAGTTGCTCTAAAACGTAGTGGGTATGCGGTAACGTTTGCCGATCCGCGCCCTCAAAATCGTTTGTAACCCTTGGAGACTAAAGGTGGAACGCATACCTATATTGCAAATGGGCGGGTTTCTTTTGGTGACAATCCAAGTAGATATGCACGATCGCTTGGCGATGACTTTGCAAGACGATTTGACAAACTTGATCGTTGAATTGAATACAAAATGTGTATTAATTGACATTTCATCTTTAGAAATTGTGGACTCATTTATCGGGCGCATACTCAGTAACATTGCTTCCATGTCGCGCCTACTTGATGCGGAAACGGTAGTAGTAGGAATGCAACCAGCAGTAGCAATTACGTTAGTAGAACTTGGGCTATCTCTGGAAGGTGTACGCACTGCTTTGAATGTCGAAAAAGGTATGGATTTGCTTTATTTGTTAGTAAATCGCACCTGAAAGGAGGCAAATGGCAGCCCCCGAAGGACAAAAGCAGGAAATAGACATTTATTCTTCCAGTGATATTGTCTTAGTCAGAAAAACTGTCCGCACTTGGGCGATAGAATTAGGTTTTAGTTTGGTAGATCAAACTAAAATTATTACCGCTTCTAGCGAACTTGCTCGTAATACCTTAACTTATGGCGGTGGGGGAACATTAACGCTAGAAGTAATTGAAGTCGGCTATCGTCAAGGTCTATGCTTAGTTTTTAGCGATCGAGGAGCAGGAATTAGCGATATTGAATTGGCGCTCAAAGATGGCTATACAACCGGAGGAGGCTTAGGAATGGGTTTAAGCGGCACAAAACGGTTGATGAGCGAGTTTGAGATTAGTTCTCGTGTGGGCGAAGGAACTCAAGTTAAAATTATAAAATGGAAGTAAAACCAGGGATAGCGGGAAATAGCTAAATGATCCAAAATATCCTGATTCCTGTGGTAGAAAGTAGCCAAGTTGGAGAAGCGCGCCGCAGGGCTATGGACTTCGCCTCTCAATTAAATTTTAAAGAAACCGAGCGCGGTAGAGTGGGTATTGTTGTTACAGAAATTGCCGGGAATTTAATTAAACACGCCCAAGACGGCGAATTGCTACTACGCTCCCTCCACATTGGCGATCTTAACGGCTTAGAAATTTTGGCTTTAGATAAAGGCGCGGGGATGGAGAATGTTGGCGAGTGTCTCCGCGATGGCTTTTCGACGGGTGGAACTCCTGGGACAGGCTTAGGATCGATTTCTAGGTTGGCAGATTTTTTTGACATTTATTCTATCCCTTCTATAGGTACAGCAGTAGTGGCGCACCTATGGGCAACTCCACCACCGAAAAATTTAGTCAGTTTAAAAATCGGTGCGGTGAATATTCCCTTAGCCAGTGAGCAAATTTGCGGCGACGCTTGGGCAGTAATTGAAACCGATACTGGGCGACAGTTGGTAGTTGTTGCTGATGGGTTGGGACACGGTGAACTAGCTTTTGAGGCATCTTCTGCGGCGATTAGAGTCGCTCAAGAAAATTCTCAATGTTCTCCTAAAGAGATTTTAGAATTGATGCACAGAGTATTGCGAAGTACGCGCGGTGCGGCAGTAGCGATCGCTCAACTTGACTTTAATCAACAATCTGTCCTTTTTGCGGGGGTAGGCAATATTGCCGCAAGTATCATCGCCCCTGAAAGTCGCAGCATGGTTTCTTACAATGGTATTGTGGGCTATCAAATTCACAAATTACAAGAATTTACTTATCCTTTTCCCCCCGGTGCAACGTTAGTTTTAAGCTCTGATGGCTTGGCTACGGGGTGGAGAATAGATCGCTATAACGGTTTAATTGTCAAGCATCCAAGCTTGATTGCTGGAGTATTATATCGAGATTTTAAGCGCCTACGAGATGATGTTAGCGTCGTAGTAGTTAGGCAATAATGTTATGGATATTAGGCTTCTAACAGTGGAGGTGCGCTTTGAACAAGATGTAGTATTGGCAAGAGGGCGATCGCGTCAAATAGCTAGTTTACTCGGTTTTGACTTGCAATCCCAAACGCGCATAGCTACGGCAGTATCAGAAATTTCTCGCAATGCCTTTCAGTATGGCAATGGTGGGAGAGTTGAATTTATAGTTCAAGATGCGGCGTTAGTTATTAAAGTTAGCGACAAAGGTGGGGGAATTAAAGATGTGGAGGCAATTTTAGCTGGGCGCTATACTTCTACTACAGGGATGGGATTAGGGATTATTGGCGCAAAACGACTGATGGATAAGTTTGTAATTGAATCTGTCGCCAATGAAACTACGGCAACGCTAACCAAATTCTTACCCAAACAAACACCGATAACTCCAGAAATTTTCCAGAAAATTGCTCAAGAATTAGCTCAGAAAACTCCAGAAAATTTATACCAAGAAGTACAGCAGCAAAATCAAGAGCTTTTACGCACTATGGAGGAGTTGCAAAGCAGATCAAGTGAACTTGCGCGTCTAAATAGTCAACTAGAAGATACAAATCGTGGTGTAGTAACTCTTTATGCCGAATTAGACGATCGCGCGGAGTCTTGGCAAAAAGCTAGCGAAATGAAAACTCGTTTTTTATCAAACATGAGTCACGAATTTCGCACCCCTTTAAATGCAATTCTCAGCCTTTCTCAGCTACTTTTAGAGCGGCTAGATGGGGAGTTAAATTCGGAGCAAGAAAAACAAGTAAATTTTATTCGCACTTCGGCGCTAGGGCTTTCGGAATTAGTCAACGATTTATTAGATATAGCCAAAGTTGAAGCGGGTAAAGTAACTATTCGTCCCCAGCAATTTGAAGTTAGCGATTTATTTAATGCTTTAAAAGGCATACTACGTCCCCTACTTAATCAATCAGAGGTTAATCTAGTTTTTGCTCAACCCCAAAACTTGCCGATGTATACTGATGAAGGTAAAGTTTCGCAAATTTTAAGAAATTTGATTTCTAATGCTCTAAAATTCACTCCTAGGGGCGAAATCCGTGTCAGTGCTTTGCAACAAGAGCGCACGATAGTTTTTACTGTTGCTGATACGGGAATTGGCATTGCACCTAACGATCTAGAACTTATTTTTGAAGAATTTGTCCAAATTGAAAACCCCTTGCAAAGTCAATTTAAAGGAACGGGTTTAGGTTTGCCACTTTGCCGCCAACTAGCGCAGTTACTAGGAGGATCGATCGCTGTAGAGAGTAAATTAGAAGTAGGCTCTATTTTTACAGTTACTTTGCCCTGCATTTATGCGGAAGTCAAGGAGGCATCGCCACAAACGCCGATTAAAGTTTTGATAATTGATGATCAGGATATCTCTCGCTATTTGCTCAAAGAACTACTAAAAAGTCGCAGTATCAAGGTGATAGAAGCAATTAATGGTAGTGAAGGAGTAATTAAAGCTATCTTAGAACAGCCGCAAGTAATCTTTTTAGACTTAGTAATGCCCGGATTAAGCGGATTTGAGGTTTTAGAGCAATTAAAAGCTAATCTCACAACTCAGCACATTCCGGTAATTATTCATACTTCAAAGCAATTAGAACCAGAAGAACGCGATCGCCTAATTAATGCTAAGGTCGTGGCAATATTATCTAAAGACCTAGATCGCCCTGATGCTAGTGTAATAATCCGTCAAGTATTGCTTAAAGCCGGACTCCACTTAAATATATAAGCACAAGCAACTATGCCTAAGCAGCAACCAATAAGTATTTTGCACGTAGACGATGATGAGGCTAATCGTTACGTTCATACGCGGATGCTTCAAAGGGCAGGATTTAATGTTATTGAAGCAAGTACAGGGGCGCAAGCATTGCAGCTAGTCGCAGAAATTAAGCCAGACTTAATTGTGCTAGATGTCAAACTTCCTGATATTCATGGGTTTGAAGTGTGCCGAAAAATTAAAAACGATCCCGCCACAGCCTCAATTCCCGTGCTGCATTTATCCGCTAGTTTTATCCAAATGGAAGATAAAGCCGAAGCTTTAGAAGGTGGCGCAGACGGCTATTTAACTCAACCTGTAGAATCGCGTGAATTGATTGCTACAGTTAATGCTTTGCTGCGGATGCGTCAAGCGGAGGAAACCGCGATTTGTTCGGCGACGCAATGGCAAATAACCTTTGACTCTATTTCTGACGGGGTTTGCTTACTCGATCAAGCCAAAATAGTCCGTTGCAATCAAGCAATGGCAAATATTTTAGGGAAGTCGGCTCAAGAAATTATTGGTCGTAGCTGCGGCGAATTATGGCAAAATGTGGACAATGAAGCGATGTGCGAGTTTTTGTGCGATCGCCTCGATCCTACCCGTCGTCAAAGTCAAGAAATCCAAATCAATCAACGCTGGTTTGAAGTCAAAGTTGATCCAATTTTAAGTAAAAGTGGCGTTACAGGTACAGTCCAAGTTTTTACCGATATTACTGAGCGTACCGAGCTATTGCAACGCGAACAAGCCGCCCGCGAACAAGCGGAGGCTAATAGCCGCATGAAGGACGAATTTTTGGCGATTGTGTCCCACGAACTGCGATCGCCTTTAAATGCAATTCTAGGCTGGGCTAGGCTCATGCGAACGCGCGTCTTAGCAGATTCGGTACGCGATCGGGCAATAGAAACTATCGAGCGTAATGCTTTGTTGCAAGTCCAAATGATTGAGGATTTGCTAGATATTTCCCGAATTATTCGCGGGACAATTCGGCTAATTGCTCGTCCCATTCAATTAAAAGTTCCGATTGAAGAGGCAATTGAAACAGTATTATTAGCAGCGCAAGCAAAAAAAATTCAAATAGTGACCAATTTTGAGCCAACAATCGGAATGGTATCGGCAGATAGCGATCGCACTCAACAAGTAATTTGGAATTTGCTATCAAATGCCATTAAGTTTACCCCTTCCGGTGGCTCTATTGAAGTGCGATTATCGGTTATTTCTCCCGTCGCTCAAATTCAGATAATCGATACAGGTTGCGGGATTAGTGCCGAATTTCTGCCCCATGTATTTGATCGCTTTCGTCAAGCTGATGCTTCAATGACGCGCTCTTATGGCGGTTTGGGATTGGGGCTTGCGATCGCCCGTCAATTAGTAGAACTGCACGGCGGAACGTTGCTTGCTCAAAGTAAAGGGGAAGGACAAGGATCAACGTTTACAATCGAGCTACCTTTAATAAGTGAGCAATTAGAAAATATAGAAAACCCAATCGCGCGGACAAGTCAGGAAATTAACTCTAATTACTTACCTTTAGATAACTTACCTCAGCTTCAGGGGTTGCAAGTTTTGGTAGTCGATGATGAAGACGATAACCGTGAAATTATTACTTTGGCATTGCAGGAGTACAACATTAAAGTAATAACTGCCAATTGTGCAATGGCGGCGATGAAAATAGTTACCCAAGGGAATTTAGATGCGATCGTTAGTGACATTGGAATGCCTGACGAAGACGGTTATAAGTTGATTAAAAAAATTAGAGATTGGGAAATTAGCCAAGGATTAAAACCAATTGGGGCGATCGCGCTAACAGCTTACGCTAGAGATGAAGACCGTCAGCGCGCGATTTCTAATGGTTTTCAAATGCACCTATCTAAACCCATCGAACCCCACAAGTTAGCCTTAGCAATTAGTGAATTAGCTAGTAATATTGCTAATTAAATCAAGCTTATTAGCTAACAACCATTGGTAAGCAAATAATCTTTGTTGCTTCAATCGCCGCTAATAAATCAGCCCAAGAGGAGTTAGCCAAGCTATCGCGGATGACGTGGGCGGCGGCAAATCTTTCTACAGGCCCAAGTCCTACAACCCACATTCCCGCCGCTAAACCAGCTTCAACACCCGCCGCCGCATCTTCTACTACTACGCATTCTGAGGGGTCTAATCCTAGCTGCATTGCGGCATGAAGAAACACATCAGGGGCGGGTTTGTGGCGATCGACACTATAACCATCACTAATAGCGGCAATGCGATCGCCTATCCCCAATAATTTTGTTACTAAATGAGCATTTTTGCTAGAAGATCCGATCGCCATTTTAATCCCTGCTGCTTGTAATTCCTCTAACAAAGGCAATACTCCAGGCAATAAATCCGCCGGACTCAAATCTTGAATAAAGGCTTCATAATAGCTATTTTTCCGCGCCATCATTGCTTGAATGTCAGCTTCAGGAATAGAAACATCGCCCAGTAAATGCAGTAAAGAATCACGCCTTGCCAAACCGCGCATTGCCTCATTAGCTTGGCGATCAAAAGCAATCCCTTCTTCATCCGCCAACTGTTTCCAACCTCGGTAGTGATACTCAGAAGTGTCTGTTAACACTCCATCCAAGTCAAAAATCACACCTTTAATTGGTAATTTTGCAACAGTTACCGCTACATCAATTAGGCTCGATTCTTCACTGTTATTAATGTTTGTCACTTTTACCTCTGTAATTCCGTCGGTACTTGTTAAGTAAAA
>CAJQOK010000488.1 GCA_905479905.1 uncultured Aliterella sp. | reverse complement strand
GCGATGTAGGCGATCGCTGGATTATTGGAATTGACCGCTAACCCATGTACATGAGTAGTTTCCTGCCAGTTTTTAGCAGCAGGGGTCAAGGTAAGAGCCAAACTAGGATCAGCTACTGGCTTCTTCTGATTAACAGCAGTTGGTGGTTGCACAAGACTTGCTACCCGATTGTTAATAAGAACTTGATTAAAACGGGCAAACCATATTCCTGTACCTGCAACTAAGGTAGTAAAGAAGGCGATGGGTAAAGCATAATTAAGTAGCCTGTTAGCACCACTTTTTTTAGAAGTTCGATTATTTGAATTTAGTTTGTTCATTTTAAAGTTTTTCTAAAAAAGTTACCCCTGCTATACCGCACGGCGTTAGGGCAGGGGTAATCAAAACCCTATTTAGGTTGGTTATTTTGGCTATCTGTCATTCCTGGCATATTATTCATCATCCCTGGCATTTTGTTCGTCATTCCAGGCATACTCTGCATCATTGATTTGCAACAGGCACATTCCATCGGCTTCATTTGTGGGGTAGTCGGATTTACTGGCGCTGTTCTTTGGCTAAGGAGCTTTTGAACCAGTTCTGCCCTAGCTGAAGTGTTAGAAGCTTGATTTGGTGTTGCCGGATCGTTGTGGGTATTAGCTAAAGTTGGGCTACTGGCTAGAACGGCTAATGTTAAACCAGCTATAGAACCGCTCAATAATGTTTTTACCCGTGTAGTAATGTTCATCCTTTTGCACTCTGTATAAATTTGCTCGTTCTTGAGGAACTAATACTATGCTAAACCCTCAAGTTAGCTAGAGAGTCAAGTAGATACTCGCAGTATTTATCTAAATAGCTTTATAAAACCCATAACTTCATAGTCTACTATAGAGTTATGGCTATAGGAAGTAGGCGGCAAGTAGTTTATGGTGCAAAAGATGTATTCAGTATCATCTCAGAACGGGCTGCTCAAGATTGGAGAATTAGCAGAGCAAGCGGATGTAGCGGTAGGAACGGTACGCTATTATGAAACCTTAAGGTTACTCGAACCCGCACACAGAGGTGAAAATGGCTATCGCTATTATGCTCCTGATGCTGTCAAACGTTTAAAGTTTATTAGAAAAGCCCAATCCCTTCAGTTTTCTTTATCAGAAATTCAACAAGTATTAGGTATCCGCGAGCAGGGTAAGGCTGCCTGTCCAATTGTTCGAGATTTACTGAATATGAAAATTACTTTTCTGGAAAAGCAAATTTATCAAATGAAAACACTTAAGGCTGAATTAGAAGCGTATCGAGAACATTGGGCAGAACAACCGCTTGACGATCCTGATAGTCAGGAACTTTGCAGTTTGATTGAACAAGTTGCTGACAACGCTCTAGCTACTTAGTTTTATGCTTAAGTCATATCCGATCAGAAAAACTTAGGGGGCTTGTGCTTGTTGAAGTAGGAGCTTGTGCCTAAAATAAATTCTTGGCTCTAGCGTTGTAGTCGATTAATAAAACTACTGCTTGTATACTGAGCAATTTACGATTGCTGAAAAGTTTAAATTGTGCTATTTGACTTAAAAACAAGCAACTTTCAAGTATGTTTGGAAATAAACTTGAAAGTTGTTTTTAATGAGCAAATTTCATACTGATTTCATTTTTGCGTGACAAAGTAGGTAGTAAGCGTTGTCTTGACGCTGTGAAAAAATCACTATTTTTAGTTCTAGATAAGGCTAAGTATATGCGACCTATTTCTTTTAAAACTAGCTTTCTATCGTTTACGCTTGTAGCATTCGCATCCTTGATGGGTAGCGTGATTACGGGTTGTTCTAGTACCGGACAGAGCCAGAATCAAGTTCCAAATACCAGTGTTACTGACACTAGCGCTACGCAGGACGGGATGCAAGGAATAAAACATGGTAGTGGCATGACTGGTGACATGAAAATGGATTTAGGTGCAGCAGACACAAATTACGACTTGCGCTTCATTGATGCTATGACGTTGCACCATCAAGGGGCTGTCAAGATGGCAAAAGAAGCCGCACAGAAATCGGGGCGTTCAGAAATCAAACAACTAGCAAGTACCATCATCAAAGAGCAAGACCGAGAAATTAATCAGATGAAGCAATGGCGGCAAGCTTGGTATCCTCAAGCGGGAGATAAGCCAATGGCTCACAACGCTCAAATGGGTCACATGATGGAGATGTCCTCCGACCAAATGAAAGGCATGACAATGGATATGGATTTAGGCGCAGCTGATACCCAGTTCGATCTGCGTTTCATTAATGCCATGTCTGCTCATCATGAGGGTGCTATAACAATGGCTCAAGATGCTTTAGGTAAGTCCAAGCGTCCCGAAATTAAGCAATTAGCTCAAAATATCATCAAGACACAATCAGCAGAACTTAAGCAATTGAAGCAGTGGCGGCAAGCTTGGTATCAAAAGTAAGCTACTGAGAAACTTTTGTTAGTTACTACCGATGTTTAACTACCTTTTTGTTTTCTGATTATTAAAAGTAATACGAGAAGGTAAGTAAAGGAAGCAATCTCCATACCTAAGCTAGACTCCTTGGACATTTCATTCTAATTTCATTTTTGGATGACAAACTAGGTTATAAGTCCTGATTTAGCAATGTTTTAACGTTGCTTCCTATAACTAGCTGCTGAGTGCGAAACATTAACGCCTGAGCAGAATATTTCCCTCAAGTCGTTATTCTACTACCTCAGTAGTTAAGGAAATTTTCAATGAGTCAAAAGTCTAGTTCTGATCAAATTCCAGTAGCGCTCACCAAGGTTTCTGGGACACTTTTAAGCCTTATTTTATTAGCTGCTCCTTTTTCAGTTTTAGCTCACGGTGGGCATGGAGATGAATTTCAAGCAGGAGGCGAAACAAATGCTCCTAGTTCTGTTCAAGTCGATGCCCAAACAGCTAAAGGTCTGGGAATCAAAGTAGAACCTGTCAATCGACAGCGTTTGGCGGTGGGAATTAAGACAACCGGACAGATTGAAACCTTACCTAATAAACAAGCAGAAGTGACTGCACCAATTCCAGGTATAGTAACCGAACTGCTAGTAAAACCAGGTGATTACGTCAAAGCAAACCAACCTGTCGCTGTTTTAGCCGCTCCTGAATTAGTAGAACTTAGTGTTGCATCCCAAGAAAAAAAAGCTGAGGGACTAGGAGATTTACAGCAAGCTCAAGCCGATCTAAGGCTAGCCCAACAAAATTATCAGCGATATTTACAGATAACCGCAGCAGAAATAGCCGAAGCCCAAAGTCAACAGGCTTTTGCACAAGAAAGGTATGACAAAGACAGGGTATTAGCTACTCAAGGTGCGCTGCCACGCCGCCAAGCTTTAGAATCTCAAACTCAGTTAGCTCAAGCTAAAGCAGAACTGACTAAAGCTAGTAGTCGCCGAGAAGTTATAGAAGCCCAAGCTCAAGTTAAGCGCGCTCAATCAGCCGTTGAAGTAGCTAACTCCCGTATCCGTCTTAGTGGTACTGCGTATCAAACCCGGCTTTCTCAACTGGGAAATCGTGCCAATGCTAAGGGATTGGTGATAGTGTCATCCCCTATCTCTGGGAGAATTGCTGATCGCGAAGTTAGTCTCGGTCAATCATTTGAGGATGCGGGAGGTAAATTGATGACGGTTGTCAATGACAGCCAAGTTTTTGCTACAGCAAATATCTATGAAAAAGATTTAAACCTAGTTAAAGCTGGTCAAGAGGTGAGTGTAAAAATTGCCAGCTTGCCCAATCGAACCTTTAACGGAAAAATTACGGTAATTGGTTCAGTAGTGGAAGGAGGAACACGGGTCGTTCCAGTGAAAGCTGAACTAAATAACCCTGGTGGGCAACTAAAACCAGGGATGTTTGCTCAATTAGAAGTTTTAACAAACCAAACATCAAAAGATATTTTAGTAATTCCTAGTGCATCTGTAGTTGAGGCAAATGGAAAACAACTTGTCTATATCCAAAATGGCAACGGCTATCAGACGACTGAAGTTACTTTGGGGCAAACTTCTGGGGACTTGGTTGAAGTTAAGAGCGGGCTATTTGAA
>CAJQOK010000487.1 GCA_905479905.1 uncultured Aliterella sp. | reverse complement strand
AATAATTCGATAGCGACTTCCCAAAATTAGCCCTGAATAAATACCCTGGGGTGCGGGTGCTGATCCCATTTGTTCGCCACAATGAAGACAAAAGCGACTTCCTGACGGGTTTTCGTGTCCTTTGGTGCAGTATTGAGGAGTTGTGGGCGGCATTGGCAGTCAAGAAAACATCACTAATTTGTTATTATCGCCCTTTCTCAAATGCTGCTTTTATCAAAGGCGATCGCTTCCCAAATTTGACCATAAGTATTGGGATTAAGTTTCTTACCTCGCTGTTGAGGAAACCATTGATAAAACTTGCGATTACTTTCTTTTTCTAACTTATTACGATTACTTTTACTGTAATTGCCTAATTTAAGCCTTGCTTCGGGACTGAGACTATCTAATTTATTCAACAAATCCTCGGCAATATTGTACCAATCAGTCCTCAAGTCTGCGTCTTCGGGGGCAGGTTTTAAACTGCGGCGATTTAACTTGGGGTGTTTCTGATAAAAAGCCTCGTTCACGGTAGTATTAAAAAATCTAGAACTAATCTTGAGCGCTTGGCGGCGACGAACTAAGTTTGCAACTTGAGCGTCTGTAACCGTTGCAGTAGGTGCTATTACAGGCAATAATGACTTTAACGAACTTAGCAATGGTATTGCATTTACAGCTATAACGAGTAGCAAACCTGCGCTTGCAACTTTTAAAACTAGCGGTTTTAGCCAACCAAACTTAGGACTCGCAACCAAAACTTGGGTATTTCCTTGAGGTTTGCTGGGAGGAGTTGGCAAGTTTTTTTGTCCGACTACATTAACTGTAGCGATGTGAGAGATATTAGTTATTTCTGGTAAATTAGCAGGTAATTTCAAAGCTTTTGCGACATCTTCCGCCGATTTGTAGCGATCGCACTGTTTATAAGCCAGCATTTTTTTTAATACTTTCTCTAACTTGCCACTAACTTTAATTTCTTTACCCCAACGCCAAGTTCCTTTATAGCTATCGTACAACTCGTCAGGTTCTTTACCTGTAACTAATACTATTGCCGTCACCGCCAACGCATACAAATCGCTGCTAGGCAACACTTCCCCCGATCTTAACTGTTCTTCGGGAGCGTAGCCTTGTTTGCCCAACTTAGTCAATACTTGTCCGTTTTGGTTAATACTTGCAGTGACTAATTGCTTGACACCGCCAAAATCAATTAATACTGGCAGGCGATCTTCTCTGCGTAAAATTAGATTATCAGGAGAGATATCGCGGTGAATTGTTCGTTGGGAGTGAATGTAAGTTAATACTGGCAGCAATTGGCTAATTAACTTACTAACCTCTGATTCACTTAACGGCTTGGGTAAATCGCTATAAGTTGTGCCTTCAATATAATCTTGGGCTAAAAACAATCCCTTTGCCCCTTTGCCCAAATCGGCGGTAAAAAACTCTCGAAATGCTGGTAATTGCGGGTGAGTGAGCTTGTAGAGGGCGCTGGCTTCTCGTTCAAACAACATCTTAGCTTTTTCTAACTGGCTAGTTGCTTGTTCTTGGGGGGCAAATTGTTTGAGTACGCAGAGTTCGTTAAACCGATGCAAATCTTCGGCTAAATAAGTGCGCCCAAAACCACCATGTCCGAGGTGTTGACTAATTCGATAGCGACTGGCGAGAATATACCCAGGTAGCAGCCACAAAACTTCGCCGCAACTGGTACAAAAGCCGCTTCCTGACTGGTTTATGTGGTTTTTGGTGCAGTATAAGGGCATAGGTTAAAGAGATTGATTAACCAACAAGAGCGATATCGCATTCAAAGCTAACGTTATACTATCAAGAGATCGGTGTTGACACCTGTAAACAGTAATGCTACACGAACTCATAAAAAACTGTAAGAGTTTAGCTAGTTAGCGCGTCGTATGTTATCTTTTCTACAACACAACCAGAATAAACTAATTCAAAAAACTGCGGGAGTCTGTGGGGGAAATGCACGGATTCGAGATACTCGTATCCCTGTTTGGACGCTGGTTTCTTTTCTTCAGCAGGGCGCATCGGAAGAAGAATTACTGAGAAATTATCTAGGGTTAAATCAACAAGATTTAGCAGCAGCTTGGTCATATTATGGTCAATATTCACAAGAAATTGACCAATTAATCGCTAGCTGGGATGAAAACGATTAGATTTTATGCTGATGAGAATCTTCCAAGGGCGATAATTGAAGAACTACGGCGGCTTGATTATGATGTTTTAACCTCTTACGAAGCCCAGCAAGCGAATAAGTCTATTAGCGATGAGAACGTTTTGAAGTTTGCTCAAGAAAGAAGTAAAATTATTATTACTCTTAATCGAGACGATTTTGTTTCTCTACATCAACAAGGCGAAGCTCATAGTGGAATTATTATTTGTAAAGACGATCGAGATTATAAAGGACAAGCCCAGGTAATTGATGAATTTATCTTACCAGGGCGATCGCTCTTTGCAAGGCAGGCTAATTCGGATTAAAAAGCAGAATCAAAAAGGCAACCCCGTTCAAGTTTTTACTATCCAAGAATATTAAAAAAATTAGAGAATAATAGGCAATTTTTACGTGCCTATTAGCAGCCTCGCCTTATACTGAGCCTAAATGAGGTATTTATGAAATTACTATTAAATAGAAATTTCACTCATCCTTGTTATTGGTCAGCTTTGATAATTGTTGGTAGAGATTTACTACTCAGTAGTAGATATAGTGCGACGCGCGCAAGCTGGAACGGTAACGGGCTTCGCACCTTTTGCCCCTAAATCGTTACATCTTCAGCAACATTTTTATTGAAATCTTAAAGTGTAAGTATAATTACGTACTCAATTTGTTAAACTTGCAAATTATTACGTATAAATCACCTTGATCGTAAAGTAATCGACCGGATAAGTTGAGAGGAAATTTTCAAGGCGTGGTGATATTGTATGCAACGGAAATCGAAGTTGCAATTGCTTACGAGTGCGATCGCTTTTTCCTGTATATTCGCTGGGTTAGGAATTGAACTACCGAATCAACCCAATTCGTGGTTAAATACCAACGAAGCAGCCTACGCCAAAAGTACCGGAGGACGTAGCAAAGGTGGCTCTTTTAAAAAGTCCCCTAGTTCAAGCCCACCTAGGCGTTCTTCTAGTCCTAGTAATAGCTCAACTACCACCAGTACAACTACAATTTATCACTCCTCTGGCGGCGGCAATACAGTCATTATGCCTATGTGGGCGCAGTTGATGCTATTTATTTGCTTCGTGCTAGCAGTGATATTGCTTTTCATCCTCGTATTGAATGTCTTAAAGGCGATCCAAGGTAGTTTTGGTCAAAAAGTTATTACTGCGGAACAAGAGCTAGATAATGACACTGTAACTGTGAGCAAAATTCAAGTAGCTTTACTAGCTCAAGCTCGTAGCCTTCAATCTCAGT
>CAJQOK010000486.1 GCA_905479905.1 uncultured Aliterella sp. | reverse complement strand
ATGCTTCTTACCAAGCGGTAGTTGAAGGGTTGGAATACGGTTTATTATTACCATCTGCGGCAGTAATAGGTAATGGGTAATGGGTAATGGGTAATGGGTAATGGGTAATTGGTAATAACTTCAATGAGCAATTCCCAATGTGGTAGGAATGAGGAGGAGACAGGATTGCAAAAAGAAAAAATCATCACACTTTCAGCAACGCCAACATTATTATGCAAAAATTAAATCTCAAAGCGGCAATTATATCAATTAGTTTGATAACTATCGGTGCAAGCCCTTTACAAGCACAAACTCCAGTCTCTTTATTACAGGCAAAATGTGTTAGTAGTGGGCTGGGAACTTTTCGCCAAGTTCCAGTAGATGTCTCTGTTGCTAAAGCTGTGTATACAAGTCCGTTTTACTTAGGTTCGGGTACGGTATCGGCGGCGGTAACTTGTAAAATTAGAAACGATGACGATCGCCCATTATTTCAAACTTTACGTCTAGGAGTGGGAATGCGAGACAATAATCCCAATAGTCCCCCCGTTACTGTAAATTTTTACGTGGATGGCGACAAAGCAGAGACTAAAACAATTTCTCCAGGAAATAAAGAGTTATTAGCATTAGATGTTAGTAAAGCAACTAATGTAACAATTGAAGCAGTTTGTTCTAGTCAGTCAAGATATTGTGATCGCGTTTATTTTTTTAATACAATTCTTGAACCCCTTGTAGCTACAACTCCCACAAAATAAACTATTCATGCCGCCGAAATTTGCCGATAATATTGCATGGCAGCAGGCAGAATTACTCATGCAACCTGCTTTTATTCGCATTCTTGATCGCATCCGCAAGCAACTTGATACAAGTAGCTGGAAAGAAACCTACGAAAATGTACTAATTTGGCAGCCCGGAACTCCTGAAGAAACCAAGACAGAAGTAGCTAATTTAGTCAAACAACTAGAATCCGCCCAAGGCGAACAAGTAGAAGAAATTGAACAAGCTTTAATGAAACTACCCACGCCAACACCGGGCTATCATTTGTGTTTGAACAAAGAAGGCTCAGAAACGGTCAAAATTGATTTATGGGAACTCTGCTATCAAGTTTGTTTTTACAACTATAGTTCCTTGCTTGCCGAGTCGCCTAACTATGTCGTGACAATTGACACTAGCTTAATTGATGAAACAGGCGATGTTGACTGGCA
Source organism: uncultured Aliterella sp. (assembly GCA_905479905.1). GTDB lineage: Bacteria > Cyanobacteriota > Cyanobacteriia > Cyanobacteriales > Chroococcidiopsidaceae > Aliterella. Next base: position 5,061 of record CAJQOK010000486.1, on the reverse strand, counting down.
ATTATTAGACCAAAAAACTACCCATTTAATTGATCGCGTATTTGGCGAATTGCCCACTACTTAAAAATAATCAAAATCTTATGATTCAACAGTTACAAGACATTCAGGCAGCCTTTGGTGCAACATTTGATTCTAATATCCCCCTAAGTTTTGGTAACGATGTTGAGGTATTAGAGGCGGCGCAAAGTGGGGTGGCGGTATGCGATCGCAGTCATTGGGGATTAATTAAAGTTACAGGAGGCGATCGCATTCGTTTTTTACACAACCAAAGCACCAACGATTTTGAGCGTTTAAAATCTGGGGAAGGTTGCGATACAGTTTTTGTAACTTCTACCGCTAGAACCATTGATTTAGCAACAGCTTACGTTACCGATGACGCGGTACTTTTAATTAATTCACCCAATCGCTACAAGTATTTGCTTGAATGGTTGGATCGTTATATCTTTTTTGCTGACAAGGTAGAATTAACCGACATTACCGAAAAAACAGCGATATTTAGCTTAATTGGCGCAAAAAGTAACGATTTATTGGAAAAGCTAGGTTTAGATGCCATTATTGGTCAACCAGTAGGCAATCATCAGTTAATCGACGATGTACGGATAGCTGTAGGAAGCGGACTTGCAACACCTGGGTACACTTTAATTGTTCCGGCTGAAAATGCTGCAAATGTGTGGAAAATGGTTGTAGAAGCGGGTGCTGTACCAATGGGAAATTTGGTTTGGGAACAGTTAAGAATTAAACAAGGTCGTCCCGTACCAGATCAAGAACTAACTGATGATTACAATCCTTTAGAAGCAGGGTTATTGCAGACTATCTCTTTTGATAAAGGTTGCTATATCGGACAAGAAACAATCGCGCGACTAAATACTTACAAAGGCGTAAAACAAAACTTATGGGGAATTAAACTTAATGGGTTTACCGAAGTTGGCAGTGTAATTATGGTAGGAGAGGAGAAAGTCGGCAAACTTACAAGTATTGTAGAGAGCGATCGCGGTTTTTTTGGCTTAGGCTATATTCGCACTAAAGCGGGTGGCGCAGGTTTAACAGTCCAAATAGGCGAAACTACAGGCGAAGTAGTAGAAGTACCATTTTTAAGTCGCGTCCAATAATACCTGTAAAGGCGAACCAATGAGCGTAACTATTCCCATCCAAGCTATTGAACTTAGTCCTGGTAGCCACATTAGCATCCATAACTTGTCTTGGCAGGATTTTGAAACTATCTTGGATAATTTGGGAGAAAAACGCAATACTCGCGTGGCTTACTACCAAGGCATTTTAGATATTATGTCTCCGTTAGCACTCCACGAAAGACCTCACCGTATTATTGCTAATATTGTTAAAACAATTTTAGATTCTCAAGGGCGCGATTGGGAGGATTTTGGATCGACTACCTTTAAACGTCCAGTAATTGCAGGGGTTGAACCCGATACTTGTTTTTACATCCAAAATGCCGATCGCGTCAAAGGATGTATCAATATGAATTTATCTATCTATCCACCGCCCGATTTGGCAATTGAGGCTGACGTTACATCGATTACTACCTTAAATGCTTACATCGCTATCGGTGTTCCTGAAGTGTGGATTTACAAAGATCGGCAACTTACAATCAATATTCTTAGCGAGAATAGCTATGTTCAGTCCTCTAGTAGCCTTGTTTTTCCCGATTTACCTATAACTCAAATTATTCCTCAACTGGTACTTAAAGCTATTGATGAATGGACAAGTAAAATGCTGCGCGAGTTGAAAGTTCAATTAAATCAAGCTTAATGAGATCCTGTGACGCTTAAATTACATCTATGTCTGAAGTTGAAAAGAGCGATTTAGATATAACAGCAGCAATTGACAGTGATGCAAAGCAAATTAACAAAAAAGGTAAATTAGTCGATCTGCGTAGTGGTTCAGAAAAAACAAAAGCCTGGATTGTCAAAGCTTTAGTAATTATTTTTGGAAGTACGATCGCCTGTTGTTTTGCCCTAGTTATAGTTGAAATTATCTTTCAGCGCGGTAGTAGAGAAGATTGGAAAGATATACTAACTTTGATAATAGTTGCAGAAACAGGGATTGTTGGGACTGTTCTCGGCTTCTATTTTGGCGAAGTCTCAAAATCTTAGGTTATGAAAACATCTACAACAAAATCTAGTTTAGGAATAGCGATCTTGGCTTTAGTCGCTATCTTGGCTACTCTAACTATAAATGCCTTATCGAATTTTTTTCCCCTTAAAGGCGCAAACATCGGCGAGATTTCTAATACTGTTTTTCAAGGGGTGCAGATTACGCCAGCAAATTATGCTTTTGCCATTTGGGGCTTGATTTATATAGGATTGATTGCTTATGGCATTTACCAACTTCGCCCAGCACAACGACGAGATCCAACTTTACAGCGCGTTAGTATTTTGCTAATTGTTGCTTGTGTAGCTCAAATAACCTGGGTATATTTGTTTACAATGAGGTTGTTTTGGCTTTCGGTTGTCGCAATGCTAGTAATTCTTCTAGCTTTGATTAGCGCTTACTTGCAGTTGGGAGTAGGAAAAATACAAGTATTACGCGATCGCCGTTGGCTTGCACATATACCTTTTAGTATTTATCTAGGCTGGATTTCGGTAGCCACGATTGTCAATATTGCTTCTGCTTTATATAGTTCTAACTGGGATGGTTGGGGGATTAATGGCACTTACTGGACGGCGATTATGCTAGTCGTAGCTACAATAATTGCGGCAATTGTGGCGATTAAAAGAGCCGATATAGCTTTTACTTGTGTATTTATTTGGGCATATGTAGCGATCGCAGTTCGTCACTTAAATAATCCTACGATCTCAGTTACCGCCATAGCAAGTGCGATCGCACTGGTAATTTTGTTATTGTTTAGCAGAAATAAACCCGTTAAATCTATCGCCGATTAAAAAGGAGTTTCTGTTTGCAAACAAATAATCTGTTTTGATTGGGGATGTTCAAAACAAAGCTCTTTTGCGTGTAAATGTAAGCGTTTCACCTCAGTGCAACCATACAATAAGTCGCCTAATATCGGTAAACCCAAACCTTGCTTATCCGCAGAATGAACCCGGAGTTGATGGCTGCGCCCAGTTAACGGCAAAAACTCCATCCGAGTACAACCGTTAGTAATTGATAGAGTTTTGTATTGAGTTAAGCTTGGTTTACCTAGGGTGAAGTCTACTTTTTGGTAAGGGCGATTTGTTGGATCACCCCAAAGCGGCAAATTAATTGTCCCACTCTCACTATTTACAACTCCTGCAAGTATCGCCTCGTAAACCTTACGAATTTTTCGTTGTTGAAATTGGATGCTTAAATGACGGTGAGTTGCGCGATCGCGCGCTAGTAAAAGAATACCCGATGTTTCGTAGTCAAGTCGATGCACCGTAGCAAGCCCCAAACGCCCCGCAACGCTATCATTTCCGCGACTACAACGCCCAGATACAGATAGTAATTTTGGCGGTTTATTGACGGCAATTAGCCACTCATCCTCATACAAAATAGTTAGTGGTATAGGATTTACAACTACAGTATTTCGCGGTAAACCCGATAGTAAAAAGCCCATTAGCGGCTGACAGCGCTCCTCGCAAGCACCGTAGAATTGCCCTTGGACTTTATCGCTTGAAGAAGCACCCCACCAAAACTCTGCGATCGCCAGAGGTTTCAGACCAATAGTTGCAGCATAGTGGAGTAACTTGGGGGCGCAACATTCCCCGGTTCCGGTGGGGATACCTTCGGGCATTAAATCGGTTAACGGTAAAGATTCCCCAGCAAAATTAGTTAACCATAAATTTTCATGCAATTGGGCTTGAAGCTGACGAGACAAGGCTTTGCGCTGTTGTTTTAATTCCAGCTTTCGAGCAAAAAAAATCTCGATTTGCGCTTTGAGGGGCTTAAGAACGGCATCTCGTTCGCGTTTAAAGAGTTTGCGTTCGATACCATCCCTGCGGCTTTGTTCGTTGAGTTGTTCTAAGGCTTCAAGATCGAGCTTTTGGCGTTGCTGTTGACGATCTTGTTTACGCCCGTTGTGGACTAAAGTAAGTTCGTGGGACTTCTTTTCAAATTCTTTTGCCAACAAATCGTACTGTTGCTGGACGGGAATGTTTTGTAAAGCAATTAGTTCTTGCTTTATAGCTGCTAATTTAGCGAGGGTGAGAGATTCTGCGATCAAAGTGCGATCGCGTCTGGGAATAGGTGGAACCCAACCTTCCACCGTACTACTACCATTTAAAAGCCCAGAAAAAGCCTTAATTACTTGCTGTTGCCTTAACTTATTTTCGCCCAAAAGTACGCCGTACATTTTACCTTCGCGGGAATATACTTCATTACTGGCGAGATATTGCATTAATTCGCTAGCAATAGTTTCTACTAATTGGGTGCGTGGTAATTTGAGTAATTCGCCACTAGAGGGACAAAAACCTTCATACCAATAGGTAATATTTGGGTTAGTTGGTAGAATAGGCATTCTGTTAACGGGTTAGAGCTTTCATAAATCTCTGCATACCAGCAAACATACTCAACTTTTTAGGCTTAGGCGCATCCTCAGATTGAGTAGCCGTTTCTCCCGCAAAAATAAGATCGAGATCGTCGCCTACAGGTTTATTAGGCAATTCCTTAATCAATTCGTAGCCATCAGTGGTTTCTCGCCAAACTTGCCACAATCCAGGATAACAGCGAAATAAAGTTCCTTCTTCTAAAGGGCGCAAGTAGTAGCATGATTGAATATTTTTCAAAAAGCGATCACGCAACTGTCTTCCCGCGTACCCAATCCCTACTATCGATACATCTTCTAGGCGAGGATTAAGCAATACAACCGGACGATGTTCGCCCATAGCATTACACAACTTTTCTATTTGCAATACTTCTTGGGCTGTGGGAGCAATACACAAAATCGCCTCATCTTCAGGCTGTATTTGCTCCTCAACCGACACTCTTTTGGTACTGATATCTAATAACTCAAAAGGGACTTCTCCCCAGTCACGACGCGCCAAAGCCGCCGCACCAGCATCGGGGAAAAATATTTTATTAAATTTGTGAGTATTGCCCTCCTCCGTACTCAAAAACCGCTCTGCT
>CAJQOK010000485.1 GCA_905479905.1 uncultured Aliterella sp. | reverse complement strand
GCCACAAACGCAATAAACCACCAGTTCATAACAATCATTGCTGTCCTCAAATAGTGATTCAACGATTTCCATCTCCCAGTCGCCACAAAATGGACATGGTAAAAAGTAATCTTTATCTTCTATTTTCTTACTATTCACATTACGGGTAATAAAAACTGCCTAAGCAATTATACAGCGTGAAGTATGATCACGTCCGCAAACAATCAAGCCGCTCCACTACCAATTAGGTAATCAAAGTATTTGTGTGCAAAAACCTTGTTGACTCTACTATACCAATTAAATAAGCTTCGCCCTATCATAGAAAATAGGTACAGAAATCAACGAAAGTCACTAAAATCATTAGCATCCAACATGAAGAAGACAAAAATTAGGAAGACTGATGGAATTTGTAATGGAGACGCTTGTATAGGTCGGACACAGATCCCCGTTTGGAAGTTGATCGCCTTGTATAACGATGGATGCACAGAAGCAAACTTGTTGAGCGATTACCCAGATTTGACTAAAGATGACTTGAAAGCTGCCCAAATTTACTACACTCAAGAACGCGCTGAAATTGACGAAGCGATTGCATCTCAAAACTCTGGTGTTTAAATTGCTTAACCTAGCTAAATATTTTAAGGTAATGGCTTTAGTTCCTTGTAAAGAATGCGGAACTCTCAATAGTTCCCAAGCAGAAATCTGTTTAAGCTGCGAGTACCCTGTCCTAGGTCGCCCGAAAACAAATTGGGTTAAATCGTTGGCGCTGCTACTTGCACTAATCTTTGTGATTCCATTAGCTCTATATACAATTGGAACAGTTAGCAACCAGACGAATAAGCTATCTAGTCCTTCTGCTAAATAATTTGGCGCTCGGATCTCAGCCCTAACTAAACAATGGAGATACATGAAAAAGCTTTAGGAAAGCTTTTGCCAATTCTTATCAATATCTCTATTACTGTTTACGACTTCAATTGCAGGCGATTGCCGCTCTTGTCAGTGCTGTCAGGCGATCGCACTAAAGGTATTCTAGAATTGTATTTAACTATCCTAGGAATGCTCAAAGTGTAATTCTTGCAATACTTTTCACCTTCTTTATGAATGCTAAGAATATCCTCAAGGTCAAGCGCCCAATTAAACCCCAAACCCCGCTATTATTAAATGATTCTGCCTTAGAAGAAGCAGTTGTTGCCCTCCAACAGATCGAAACGGAGACACAACAACAGCCACCATTAGTAGATAAAGAGGTTTTTCTTGGAACTCCAAGAGATGAATCTGTCTATGGTTGTGGGTGGAGCTTAACGGAATTGCTGAATGAATTTAATGAGAAGTAAAAATTAGCAAGTTTTAGCGTTCATAGTGACTTCACATTCCTAGCGTCTTAAATGTATTCATTTTTTTTAAATAATTCAAGCAAAAAACGATTGGAATAATTCTGAAATCGCAGTTAGATAGTTGAAAACTTAGTAGTAAAAAATGTAACTATCAGCAAACTGTATTTGCTTAAAGAGTTTGATATTCTATTACAACTTAAAACTTACTTTAGCAGTAGTAAGTAATTATACGCAAGCAAACTAATGGATGAGCCTTCGATTTTAAAAAGCACTTGCGTAATTTCATTTAGTAATAATCAACTAACTACAACAAAAATTATTTTTATCGTATTTTCAATAGATAGCATTAGTAAATTTACCGTAATAACTGCTTTCATCACTTTGTTTTAAGGGTTAGAAAAATCAGTATTTTTTCAATTCTCGGAAAATTTTTAAACGAGTACGATACAGTGTATAGCACAAAGAATGCTGTGTTGAGCAGCATTATCAAAGGAGGTTTGAAGTCATTAAATGCTGATCCCAAGACCGTCTATAAAGCAGCCACAAGTGGGTAAATTCATTCGTGAACTACGTTTAGAGACTAAACTGACACAAGAACAGTTTGCTGCCCATTTAGGATTAACTTATTCTTCAATAAATCGTTGGGAAAACGGTCATAGTCAGCCCTCACCATTAGCTATGCAGAAAATTGAGGTTTTACTGAACTCTTTAGGAAATCGCGGCAAAGATTTATTAGCTAAATATTCAGCTAATTAGTTTTAAGAAGAATCAGCAAATTACTGTAATGCAGCTATATATCTCACCTCATTAATAAAAACTTTTAAATATTAGGAATTGACAGCTTATGACTTTTACTAAGCGAAAACTTTTGAGAGCAAATTCTCCGTTCTCAAAGATTTTTAATAACAAGTGGAATTAGGAAAACAATGACAGAAACATTAAATCTAATTCCAGGTTCTATAATCACTTGTCGAGATCGTCAGTGGGTGGTGTTGCCTGCTGAAAACTTAGATGTTACCCGCTTACGTCCCTTGAGTGGTAATGAGGCACAGATTTGTGGCATCTATCAACCACTAGAGGAAGAATTCGCCCCAGCACATTTTCCCCTCCCCCAATCAGAAGCCATTCAAGACCACGCTGCTATCCAGCTATTAATGGATGCGGCTCGTTTAAGTCTACGGAGTGGCGCGGGTCCTTTTCGGTGCTTAGGACGATTATCTGTCCGTCCCCGCCCCTACCAACTTGTACCGCTACTAATGGCACTGCGGCTATCTACTGTAAGACTTTTAGTTGCGGACGACGTAGGAATTGGTAAAACTATTGAAGCTGGATTAATTGCCCGCGAACTCCTTGATAGAGGTGAAGTTAAACGTTTAGCAGTTTTGTGTCCACCGCAGTTGTGCGATCAATGGCAGCGCGAGTTGCAGAAGTTCCAAATTGATGCAGTCGTTATTCGTTCTGGCACAGTTTCTAAATTAGAACGAGGACTACCATCTGGAGATCGCCACATCTTTGAATATTACCAACACATCATCGTTAGTCTTGACTACGCTAAATCAGAACGGCGACGTGCTAGTTTCCTTACCCACTGCCCTAATTTAGTAATTGTAGATGAGGCTCATACTTGCGCCCAGAGTAATTCTGGCAATACTTCTGTACAGCAACGTCACCAGTTAGTAGAACAAGTAGCAGCAAAACCAGAGCGACATTTGGTTTTACTGACAGCTACTCCACATAGTGGTATCGAAGCTTCGTTCTTATCTATTCTGGGGCTGCTCAAGCCAGAATTTGAACAATTTGACCTTGAACACCTTACTGAGATACAGCGCACTCAACTTGCTAATCACTTTGTCCAGCGCCGACGGGCAGATGTGAAATTGTGGCTCGGTAATGAAACACCATTTCCTGAACGTGAATCAATAGAACTACCTTATAAACTCTCCAAAGAATACCGAAATTTATTTGAAGATGTTTACAACTTTGCGCGGGGGCTAGTCAAAACCGCCGACGAGCGCTTCAGTTATGCCCAGCGTCGGGGACGGTATTGGTCGGCTTTGGCTTTAATTCGCTGCGTTATGTCTTCTCCGGCAGCCGCGATCGCCACCCTTAGTCGGCAAGCGAGTAAGGAAGCAGATGTTAACGAATTAATTAGCGATATTGATGAAGAACTGCTCGGAGCTTACGTTTACGACCCTACAGAACAGGAGCAAGCAAACGATGCCGCACCAACTGTAGCAGTGCAGGGACAATCCTACGCAGATACAGAACGGCGAAAGTTAAAATCTTTTGTGCAGATGGCAGAGAACCTCCAAGGAGAAAAAGATGCCAAATTGCAGCAGGCGATTATTACTGTCGAATCGCTACTTAAAGATGGGTTTAATCCCATTGTTTGGTGTCGCTACATTGCTACGGCTAATTATGTCGCGGCAGCAATTAAGCAAAAGCTGGAAAAGAAAGCAACCGATATTCGGGTGCAAGCAATTACCGGAGAAGTATCGGAAGATGTGCGTGAAACCCAGTTAGCTGACTTGCAATCTTATCCCCGTAGGGTAATGGTAGCTACTGACTGCTTAAGTGAAGGGCTAAACCTCCAAGAACACTTTAGCGCTGTAATTCACTACGACCTTCCTTGGAACCCAAATCGGTTGGAACAACGAGAGGGACGAGTTGACCGCTATGGGCAAACTACCCCTGTTATTAAGAGTTACTTGCTTTACGGTCAAGACAATCCAGTGGATGGTGCGGTGCTAGAAGTTTTGATTCGCAAGGCAGTACAAATCCACAAAACCTTGGGCATTACGGTTCCTGTACCGATGGATAGCGCCACCGTCACCGAGGCAGTTTTCAAGTCTTTGTTTGACCGCCCTCCTGAAGCCAAGCAGCTATCATTACTAGATTTATTAGATTCTAAAGAATCTCCTCTTAATCAAGTTCACAACAGTTGGGACAGAGCCGTTGAACGAGAAAAAATCAGCAGAACTCGCTTTGCTCAACGCTCAATTAAACCTACGGAAGTAGAGCAAGAGTTGGTCGAGTCCGACCGAATTTTGGGCAACGAGCAAGATGTAGAAAGGTTTGTTCGGTCTGCTTGCGAACGTTTGAGTAGTTCTCTAATTAAAAAGAAACAAGGCTGGTTATTGTCAGCACCGCCGCAATGCCTGAAAACATTATTGGGAAACAAGCAAAGATTGATTTCGTTCACGAGTCCTGTCCCAGAGGGAGTAGAGTACGTCGGACGAAATCACTTATTAGTAGAAGGTTTAGCACGTTATTTATTAGAAGATGCACTAGAAAATGTTTCTAATCCCACGGCTGCCCGTTGTGGTGTCACTATTACCAATGCGGTTGACAAACCTACGACTCTCTTATTGTTACGACTACGACATCTTTTAGAAACTCCTCTTTGTCAAGGTTTATTGGCGGAAGAATGCTTGGTTGTTGGATTTACTGGCTCACCAACGAATCCTTTATGGTTGCCAGAGGAAGTAGCAAGAGAACTGTTGCAACAAGCAGAACCCGTAGGCGACTTTTCCATTGCTAGAAAACGCTTAGAGATAGATGAATTTTTAAAGCGAATTGGAGAACTGGACGATGAATTACGCTCCTTTGCCGATCGCCGAGCGCATTCCCTTTCTCAATCCCATCGCCGCGTGCGAACCATTACTAAAGAAGGACAAGTACGAGTAAAACCTCAACTACCAATGGATATCTTAGCAATTTTAATTCTTCAACCAGGTCAAAGGAGAGTAAGATGAGTGTCGCAATCTTGAGCGGAATGCAAATTGAGGGGAACTTAATTGCCTCAGATATAGCAACAGAGATGTTATCAGGGACTACTAAAGGGCAATTACCTGAAAACTTTAACTTTGCCAAAACCGATAAATTAGCTGATGAAATTGCGATCGCTTGGGGTGATGCTAAGGCATATTGGGCAGCATTTCAAAGAGCAGCAGCAAGATTACCTGATGGCGACTTGGCAACAACTGTCACGCGCGAACAATGGGTCGTGCCGTTGCTGCGGAGTTTGGGCTATGACTTAGTTTATACAGCCAAGGCGGAAATAGTAGACGGACAAACTTACGCGCTCTCTCACCGCAGCGATCCGGGCGAAGATAAGCCGCCAATTC